>JACMQO010000169.1 GCA_014376935.1 Bdellovibrio sp. | reverse complement strand
TTAAATTATTTTCTGACTGGGTGAGGTTCTAAGTTTTCTTTCAAATACGCCTGATCATTCATCAATTTCAAGTCTACGGTTAATTTTTCTTGCCCTTTTGGCGAATATTATTTAGTTTTTAGCTCAGTCACTTTGCTGGGGTATCGCCAAGTTGGTAAGGCAATAGATTTTGATTCTATCATTCGAAGGTTCAAGTCCTTCTACCCCATCCATTTACTTTTCAACAAAATAAATTTTCAAAAAATATCAAATCAAATTAATCAGGTTCTACGGTTCTACAACCTGTTCAACATCATCAGCACGAATTCTTTTTACCGAACACTTTGTTCCATCATTTCGCTTAAAAGCGTGCGCATAATATCTATGGACTTGGCCTTTGCCATGGGCTGATCGACCGCAAAGTGGTCTACCACATTCCCCGCACGATAAAATTCCTGAAAGTAAAAATATTCTTTTTTCGACATCATTAATCCGGCGTCGTTCCAATTTGTAATTTTCTTCTAGAATATCCTGAACTTCGTGAAATAATTTTTCACTGATAATCGCAGTCCAAGAAGCTTTAACCATCTGGTATCCTGCCCAAGGATTCAAGGAATCAGGGTTCTACGGTTCTACTCTCGGCTCAGTATGCTTTGGCAGTTTTTTATATTTTTATTGTTCGCGCAAGTTAATGTGCCGTATCGACGGCACATTAAAATAAGGAGAGTGACATCTCATTATGTAAAATTCTGTTCCACGATAAGTTTTTGCCAAGTGACAACTTTCACATATTGCTTTCTCTAGTCGAATAATAAAATAAAAAGTGGAGCTATTCAATTTGGCGTGTGAAAATCAATTCAAAGAATTATTATTTTTTTCTAATTTATAAGCTTGAGTTAAATTTTAATCACCCTAGAATATAAATATGAAAAATAATAAACTGTCCTTTCTTCTGTTTGTCTTGGGTTTTGTATCTATCATTGCTTCTATAGCAATTTGGTATATAGCAAAAGAGCCTGATTTAGCACACGGCGAACGTTTTGGTATTTTCGTTGGTTTATGGGCGCCAACATTTTTTATTTTATCAGACCGGTTCAGTATCAAAACGGCTTAACTTTTTAAATACTAATTTAATTTCTAAAGAAAGGGATTCAAAATGGATTCTAATAACGTCAGTATCGATCCGATTGTTAAATCTAAAAAATTCTGGTTGGCAAAAGCACTTATTTTCATAGCTGCCACACTATCTATGTTATTTTCTATTTTTCTTTACTACACAGGTAATACACAAAATGCAATTTATGTAGGAATTTGGGTTCCCTCTATTTTATCAGCAGGTTCGCTGTTAATGGTAGGTTACCATGAGTAACGAAATTATTTTATCATTCGGTTTAATTATTATAGGAATTTTCTTTATTGGGGCTTATATTTTCTTAAGAATCAACTTTAACTCAAAAAATCCATTTAAATAGTCTTTGTTAAAGCAGACTTCATTTATTCATTTTTAGAGAGTTGAAACCATGCCAATCTGGGTTTCAGATGATGCCTGTGATGAAAAGCTCCAAAATGATAACAGCTAATCCATGATGCGAAAAAAGGAATCTTAAAATTTCGGGTATGATGGCGATCTGTAAAAGTTAAATTCTTTAGTTTTCGGTGGGGTAGATAAGTGCCGAAATAAAAAAGCTGAAGACTGCTGAGCAGCGATGGTGCCACCCAAAAAGCAAAAACATTGATCTCGGCCAAGTGAAATCCGTGCATCAAGATTTGAGCGAAAACACACATCGTAAGAATTTGTCTAACACTGACATATTGCTTTGAAAATCGCAAAAGCCAAAAGATCAAAGAACTTCGTCCTTCCTGATGAAAGTCGGGATCTAAATGTGTTCCTGAGTGAAGATGATGTTTTGCATGTTTTTTCTGAAGTGTATCAAAAATTAAACCCGCATAGATAAATGCAAAGGTACGACCTATCCACAGATTGATAGAAGGGTACCGCGGTGAAACAGAGCCATGGCACGCGTCGTGGACAGTTATAAAAATCCCAACAAATAAAAATTGAATGAAAAAAACCAACCATGCGTAATGAAGAATACTGTATAGGCCGGTTAATTGGACTTGAGTGAGCGCCAGAGTTAAAGCGATCAGCCAAGAAAAAAAAATTGAAAAAGCGATGAATATTCCGATCACGTGAACCAAGATATCAACATAAGAGTTGATGAGGCAAGGCTTACAAGTTATGAATCAGAAATGATTTTACTCATTTTAGTTAATGCTATTTCTATCTTTGGTTATGTCACTTTTGTTTTAAACCCTCAGCTCTTAAGTTATTTTTCATGGGCTCCCGCAATCTTTGCGGTTTCGTTTAAACTTTTTGCTCAATTACAAATTTTTCTAGGTTTTGTGGTGATGGTTTTACATTGCAAAAAAGATCTGAATAAAAAATGGTATTTCTGCTTATTAGCAGCTTTTACCATTAGTTTTATAATGGAATACGGAGGTACCACATATGGAATTCCATTTGGTAAGTACACTTACTCTGATATGTTAGGCTGGAAACTGGCCGGACAAGTTCCTTTTTTTGTGCCTTTGAGTTGGTTTTTTATGGCATTTTCTAGTTATTTTCTAGCGGAGCAGGTTTTAGGGGATCGCCAATGGCCGTTTGCAAAAACGATTCTGGGTTCGTTCTTGCTGGTTTCTTGGGACCTTACCTTAGACCCTGCCATGAGCCACTTAACTTCTTACTGGTATTGGGAAAAACCTGTTGATTCGTTCTTGAAAATTCCTCTTTCGAATTTATTTGGTTGGTTCGTGACCGGAATTTTAATCATCGGTTGCTTTGAACTCAGTCGAATTAAAATACCTCAAAAATGGCAAACGAGCCAGTTTCCACTTAAATTTTATGCTGTAAATCTGATGCTTCCTTTAAGTTTATCAATTGCGTCCCAGCTTTGGATTTCAGTGGCGGCAACAGGGCTTGCTTTTACTTTTTGTTTTTGGATCAGCACTCAAACAGGCGGAATCCGAAATTTTAGAAGAATCAACGTAGAATGAGCCTGATCAAAGTATGCGCTCTGAAATTGTTAGACTTTTACTTAGGAATCAGATTTCGATTTTCTTTTCATAAAATCATTATCGATATTTCCGAAGTCGAACACGAAATCAATCGCAATCAACCCATTCTGCTGATCGCGAACCACAGCAGTTGGTGGGATGGATTTTTTGTTTATGAAGTTTTTAAAAAGCTTAAAGCAAAAACAGATTTTAAAGTCGTGATGCTTGAAAGTGAGCTTAATAAGTTTCCTTTTTTTCGGCTTTGCGGGGCAGTTGGTCTTATCCCTCAAGACAAAGAGCACAATCAACGTGTGTTCAATCAACTCAAAGATCATTTCGTTTGTTTTTTTCCACAGGGCGAGCTTAGGCCGCAAAATCTTCGACCCTTGATTTTTAAAAAGGGTATTGAAGAATTAATGCTAATATTACACCCCGTTCAAATTTTATCGGCGGCCATCCATATTGAGCCGTTTCAATTCATGAAGCCTACAGCCTTAATTAAAGTGGGGTCATTGATCAAAAGTGGAAGTGAAGCAGTAAGTAAGAACAGTCTTGCAGCATTAACCGAAAAAAATCTGCTTGCAGCCAGTTTAGATTGGACCCAACAGCTTTATTCTATGAAAGATTCCGAATGGAAATAGTGGCACTTGTTTTTTTATTTATTCTTTCTACTTTAGCGATCGTGAATTACTTCACAGCGTTTAGACTTCAGCAAGTCAAAGTGGGATCAGCGCCGGAATTACCAACAGCAAGCGTGTTAATTCCGGCCCGTAACGAAGCTCATAATTTGGTTCGCCTAATACCCAGCTTAATTTCTTCAAATTACAAAAAATTTGAGATTCTTTTGTTAGATGATGAATCTGATGATCAGACAGATTTAATCGCTCAAAAATTACTAGCCGATGGTTCGATCAGTTATCAAGTTTTAAAAGGTAAACCTTTGCCCGTTCATTCAGAATTCCGCGGAAAAAATTGGGCTTGCCACCAGCTGGCCCAAATGGCGAAAGGCGAAGTTCTGATTTTCTGTGATGCAGATGTCATCATTTCATCAGAAGCGGTTGAAAGAACTTTAGTTCTTCTTCAGCACTATCCCCAAGCCTCAGGTTTGAGTGGGCTCCCTACAATTATTTCATCTGGATTTTTAGAGAAGCTTGTCATTCCTTGGATCATGCAAATACCGCTGACGATGAGTCTTCCGCTTGGTTTTGCTTGGAACTGGAAAATTGAATCGATGCAAATGGCAAATGGTCAGTGGCTTGCAATCAAGAAGTCAGCTTATGAAACTTTAGGGGGCCATCAAGCGTTAGGTCGGAATACCTTAGAAGATATTCAATTAGCTAAAGAGCTTGTTAGAAAATCAACAGGCGGAATGATTCCAGTCATAGCCACTCAAGATATTCAAGTTTGCATGTATTCAAATTGGGATTCAATGGTGACAGGTTTCTCAAAAAATTTGATTCAAATTTATGGCGGAAATCCTTTTAATTTTATCTTTTTATTGGCATGCTTAGATTTTATTTTTTTCTTTCCTTTCTGGGTTAACGAAGGGGTTACGCTTCATTTATGGATGGGAGTTAGTTTTATTTTTTTACTTCGATTCAGCGCGGCTCGGCTTTTTGGTCAATCGATCTTTCAGTCGATTCTACAATTTTTTCTAATTTGGCCTTCGCTTTTGGTGCTGAATATTTTTTCTATTTTAGTTTTGAAAAATCATTTTTATCAAAATATCTACTGGAAGGGTCGCAAAATCAATGACCCTAAATGCTAATGATGATTTACGATCATGTCATTTTAGGTGCAGGCCTTTCAGGTTTGCCCAAAGCCGAAAAGCTGCTTTCGACGATTGCGAACGACGCCAGGGTTTTAATTTTAGACCCAGATCCTCAAAATCTTTGTCATAGAACATTTTGTACATGGAGAAAAAAAACAGACTTAAATCATCCTCACCAGCATTTGGTATCTCATCGGTATAATCAATTTCGAATCACTTCTCAAGATCAAGAAAAAGGACTGATTAAAAGTTTCGATGAATTTGTTTACGAACGTATTCCCGGAGACGTTTTTTATCGCGAAATGCATAAAAAAATATTCAGTGATCCAAGATTTGAAATCTTAATCACAGCGGCCAAAGAAGTCACCGAGGCTAAAGATCACGTTGTCATTAAGACCCAGGATAACCAAAAAATTTATGCTCAAAAAGTTTGGAGTTCGCTCACGCAGGGCTCGCCGGACCTGATACAGCATTTTTTTGGTCTTGAGATTGAGACTGATTTTGATTTTTTCGATGAATCTGTTGTTGATTTGATGGACTTTAGAGTCGAGCAGAAAAATGAAGTTCGATTTATTTATATTCTGCCTTTTTCAAAACGTATCGGTTTGGTCGAATTCACTTTGTTCTCACAAACTCTTTTATCAGCTGATGAATATGAAAAGGAATTGCGTCTTTATTTATTAAAGAAATTAAATCTTTCTGATTTTAAAATCCGACAAATTGAAAAAGGGGCTATTCCGATGACCCTGGATCCATGGCCTCTGTTTTCAAGTTCACTTGAAAACAGTCATATTACCTCAATTGGTGGGGCTGCAGGACAAATTAAAGCCAGCACTGGTTACTCTTTTATCAGAAATCAAGATGAGCAGCGTTTTAATAAGTCACCAAGTCTATTTCATTGGCGATACAGGGTTTATGATGTTTTGTTGATTAGTATTATGAAGTCCAATGGTTCTGTGATTTCAGAAATATTTCCTCAACTTTTTTCTCAGAATTCTAGCGATGTTCTTTTTCGTTTTCTAGACGAAAAAACAAGTTTCATCGAAGAAATTCAAATTTTCTACAAGCTTCCGTGGAAAAATTTTTTGCAGCAACTGATTTTAAATTACCCTTTTCCATTTGTCGCAGGTATTTTACTTTTAGCAAATTCGACTTCATTCGTTTACGCAGGCCATCAAGTTGGCGCTATTTTTCTATGGCTTGTTCCGGTCATTGGACTTTTTAGTTTAGGTATTTCGCACGGGTCTATAGATCATAAAATTGAAGTAAAACTATCGAAATTAAAATTTTATAGCGTCTACTTGGCTGGATTCATTAGTTTTTTTATTCTTTGGTTGATAAGTCCGCTGGCTTCACTTGTTTTTTTCATCTTCTTATCTGCAGATCATTTTGGCGAAAATGAATTTTTGCGCGCTTTGAAAATTTCTAATGATCAATTTAGAGTCAGAATTTTGACAATTGTTTGGGGATTGGCAGTTTCTCTGATGGCTCCTTTATTTCATTGGGAGGCTGCAAAAGTTATTCTTCAAACCTTACTAAGAGATTCGGAATTTGGAAATTTTCTTTCAATTGACCAAGCTCGAATCGGAGGGCTCACACTTGCATTCTTTGCTTTAGTTTCGGCAAAATTGCTAGCTAGGTATGAATTCAAAGCTCTGGGCCGAAGAGTTCCGGTTGTTCTTTCAACTTTTTTTCTTTGTTTTGTTTTTTGGAAATTGCCATTGATTCCTGGGTTTTTGAGTTTTTTTTGCTTTTGGCATTCTTGGAATACGATAGCTCAACAAAGAAAATTTCTAAACTGGTCTGCAAGTCATTATTTGAAAGAGGCGGCACCTTTTACTATTTTAGCCAGTCTTTCACTTGTTGGAGTTGTTTTTTACTCGGATAGTTTAATAAACTTTTGGCCCTATTTATTTTTATTTCTTGGTGCTTTGACGGTGTCTCATTCGATCATGTTGAAACGCTTTTACAAGTTTAAATTTTACTTTAAATCAAAGGTTTAACTAAAAAAAAAGACAGCCACTTTCGTTTGCTGTCTTTTTTTCTTTTTAGCACTTGCATATGCCAAGCGCTAAAATATTTCTTCAACTTGCTTTTAGTGTTTAGCTGGTAGTGATCCATCGGCTTCAGATTTAGCATAAGCAATCCAGTAAATCATAATGCCATAAAAAGCTTTCGCAAGAACGTCTGCTATTGCGTAACCAATTTGTACTCCAACGAGTGATGATTGAGCTTGAATTCCAAACATTGGAAGCATGTAAGTGATTGGGTAAAAACCCCAAGTGAATAACAATAACAAACGAATGTTTTTCATTAACACTTGCACATAAGCAGGTTGGCTTGATAGAGAAGCTCCCAATTTGCTCCAAAGGACGTACAAAATGTACGCGAATGGGATCGAGCTTAGAGTTCCCCAAACAGCGCGCGTAGCTGTGTCACTTGAAAGTTCACCTGGATATCCCAAAGCGATCATCAAGAAAGCAGCAATTGCTAATTTACCAAAAAGACCTTCTCTGTCTTTTTTTGGCAGTGCAAGTACAGCAATCAACTCAACTAACAACAACGGAACTGTTAACAACCAGTCAACATATCTGTAAGCATCGTTAAATGGCTTTCCAGATGGAACGTATTCTCCGTTTATCAGGTTGAAAGCAGATTCCCAACTATTGAATATTCTAAAATAGTGATAGCAGGCAATAGCTACAACAAGACCTGAAACCAAAAGGGCTGGACGATATTTTTCACCAACTTGTGATCTTCCTACGATGAAGAAAATGAAGGAGGCAAACATCGCTGCTATCGTGAAGGAGAACGTGTTGTAGACCAGCATATACTGGACAGAACTAAGTGTTGTCATAGATTTAAAAATCCTTTTGTGATGGGTTGAGTACAGTTACTAATGTTAATTACTCTATATTTAATAAGTTCACAGATGCAAAGATTTTCTTGCTATTCAATTTTGGGTCACTTAAGTTTTCGATGTGAACAATATAGATTTGGATTTCAAAAAAAAACTGACAAAGGTCGATGATTCTCTAATTGGTCTAGATGAACTTTCGTCTTTATTAGGAAGCGAAATCAGCAAATTTTGCAGCGAAGAATTGAATGAAGTTATTTTTAAACCGATTCAAAAATTTTCGAATAAAAGCTCAAATTTATTCCGAGCGCGGTTAGTTGCGCTCTCTATTTCTTTGTGCTCTGACAAAACTCTTGTATTCACCAAGCAATATCAAAAAGAAATGAGCGTCAGATTTTCAAACCTGCTTGAAGCATTACATGGCGGATCTTTGATTATAGACGATATTCAAGACGGCGCCTTAACCCGACGCGGGAAACCATCTTTGCATACCGAAATTGGTGTTCCGTTAGCAATAAATTCAGGGAATTGGCTTTATTTTTGGGCCCTTTCACTGATAGAAAAAATGGAACTTGAGCCTCGGATTGAACTGGCTGTGAATCGTCTTTGCCATCAAGCCATGATCAAGGGGCATTTCGGACAAGCTCTCGATCTTGGTGTTCGAGTCGATGAATTGTCTCAAGACAGAGCGCGTGAGCTTTCGATATCTGCATTGAAACTTAAAACAGGAGCTTTGATGTCGCTTGCTACCGAACTTGGTGCCGTCGCTTGTGGAGTTCATCCCGAAGTTCGTGAAGCTCTTAAAAACTTTGGACTGAACTTTGGTTATGCTTTGCAAAGTTTCAACGATCTTGGTGAGTACTCTTTAAAGAATGATCAAATCAGTCAAGATCTTCTTCTTGGCAGACCCACTTGGATTTGGATTTGTGCAGGCGAATATTTTTCCGCATCTGAGTATTTAAAATTTCAAAAACAAGTGAGTGTTCTCGTTAAAGCAAAAACGAATGTTCAAAAAGAATTGATGTTGGATTTAAAAAATCATCCGCTGATCGAATTTTCTAAGGCTCAAGCAAAAAAATTAATGTCAGAAACTTTTGATCAGCTGAGCAGTCATTTATTGAAATTTGATTATGAACTCAATCAAAGAACTGATTGGAAAGAGCTTCAACAGCTCGCTCAAAAAGTCATGGGTGCCTATGGTTAAAAATTCTTTAAAAGTGGCCGTGATTGGCAGTGGGTTCGGTGGTTTAGCTGCAGCTATTCGAATGCAAGCGGCTGGGCATCAAGTTTCTTTGTTCGAAAAACGCGATCAACCAGGCGGGCGAGCCTACGTCTACAAAGACAAAGGCTTTATTTTTGATGCGGGCCCGACTGTGATCACGGCTCCGCAAGCGCTCGAAGAAATTTTTGGTTCGGCCTGTGCAAAACTTTCTGATTACGTCGAGCTGATGCCGGTATTTCCCTTTTATCGATTATTTTGGGAAAGCGGCTTTAAATTCGATTACTCAAATGATCTCGAACAAACTGTTCAGCAAATCAAAGATAAAAATCCTCAAGATGTTGAAGGTTATCAAAAATTTTTAGATTACACGGCCGATGTCTTTCATGAGGGTTATACAAAATTAGCCCATGTTCCTTTCATCAACTGGTCGAGCATGTTAAAAGCAGCTCCCCAGCTTGTGAGGCTTGCGGCCTACAGGTCTGTCTATAAGTCAGTAGCTAAATTCATTCAAGACCCCGAGCTCAGACAAGCATTTAGTTTTCATTCGCTTCTTGTCGGGGGAAATCCTTTTAAAACGTCTTCGATCTACACTCTCATTCACTTTCTGGAAAGAAAATGGGGAGTTTCGTTTCCCCGCGGTGGAACAGGTGCTCTCGTGAACGGAATGGTCAAACTTTTCAAAGAAAAAGGGGGCGTTCTTTTTCTGAATTCTGAAATTGATAAAATTTTAACTGACGGACACAGAGTTAAAGGTTTGCAAACTAAGGAGGGTCGGACTTTCAGTTTCGATTTGATCATTAGTAATGCAGACGTAGTTCACACTTACACACAATTATTAAAAAATGAAAAAAAAGCGGACAAAGGTCGTAAAAAAGTATTATCACAAACTCAAAGTATGTCTTTGTTCTTAATTTACTTTGGAACAAACAGGCAATATCCTGAAATGGCCCACCATAATATTTTATTTGGTGCTAGGTACAAAGAATTATTGTCCGAGATTTTCGGAGCCGGAAATAAGATTCCTGATGATTTTTCGTTATACTTGCATGCGCCGACACGAACAGATGAAAAAATGGCTCCGCCAGGCTGCGAAGCTTTTTATGTGCTTTCACCGGTTCCACACCTAGGGAATTTAAAAATTGATTGGAAAGTCGAAGGCCCAAAATACGCTGCTAAAATTTTAAAATACATTGAAGATCGTTATTTACCTGATTTAACGAAGCATATCGTCACGCAAAAGATTTTTACACCTGACGACTTCAAAGAAACTTTGAATTCACACTTGGGTTCAGCTTTTTCGACTGAACCGATCTTGACCCAAAGTGCATATTTTCGAACTCATAACAGAGATCCTCAACTTTCGGGACTTTATTTTGTGGGAGCGGGTACTCATCCAGGAGCTGGTGTGCCAGGAGTTGTGAATTCGGCAAAAGCCACCGCTGAGCTTATTCTTTCTGATATTCAGTCAGGATATTTTAAGGGACACACCGTTGACATCTCCCCGTGAGGTGATCGCCAAAGGATCAAAAACTTTTGCTTTAGCTTCCGTTTTTTTGCCAAGAGAAATGCGTTCAAACATATACACTTTGTACGCGTGGCTTAGACACTGCGATGACGTGATCGATTCTTCTAATTCAAGTCTTACGGACCTTCAAAATTTAAAGCTTCAGTTAGTCGATGGCACTCACGAGCCCATTGCTGCAGGGCTTAAAACACTGATCAAGGATAAAAATATACCTTTTGTTTATTTCGAAGAATTTTTCGAAGGGCTTCGCTCGGATATTGAAAATAAGGGGTATGATACATTTTCAGAGCTTGAAGTTTATTGTTATCGTGTTGCAGGAGTCGTTGGACTTATTTTTTGTTCTTTATCAGGAGTTACGAATGAACAAGCTCTTAAATGTGCTTCTGCTTTAGGGATTGGGATGCAACTGACAAACATAAGCCGAGATGTATTAGAAGATGCACAAAATAAGCGAATTTATTTGCCTCGTAAATTAATGGAGTATCAGTGCACGGCTCAAGAAATGACAGAATCACCAAGTCGAAGTCTAGTAACCGTAAAATATTTATTGGCCAGGGCAGAAGAAATGTATGAAAAAGGCAATCAAGGTCTTCGCTTTCTGCCATTCAGAGTGGCTATAGCAGTTGGCTGCGCTTCTTTTTTATATCGTGCGATTGGGAAAAAAATTATTCGAAACATGCCGCAAAGTTTAAACGAAAGGGTCGTCGTAGGCTTTCCTGTCAAGTTAAGATGTTTATTTTTAGGTCTTTGTGCCGTGATTAGGTCGCGGTTTATCTAGCCTTACAACTTTTGCTTTTGTAATTCTGGGTCTGTTGCCCCTTTTAAAAATCCAGCGATGGCGAACCACCACCATGATTGTTCTATTCCTACAATCACGGACGGACCATTTTCAAAAAATGCAGCCGTAGCGCCAAAAGTAATGCCAAAGAAGGCACCAATAAGCGTCCAAAAAATAATATTTTTAATTTTTGATGTTTTCATAATTTTCAGATTGTTCTTAGGTTCATATTTTTTGTCAATACCCGCAAAGCCAAGCCCGCTTTCTTTTATGTCTTGACTGCCTTTATTACGGAGGCCAGCATCGAAAAGTGATTGTTAAATTAAAATTTTTCAGTGAAAAAATATTTGAATCTTTGTTTGTCAAATTTCTATCTGAACAAAGCAAAAATCGGATCGAAGCCACCATCTTGATCATTGCCATTGCAAGTTTCATCATTCATCTGCTCATCATTTTATTTGTCGATTTTGGGCTTATCAATTTAGGCGATAGCATCCATTTATTCAAAAATCCGATCTCAGCTATATACACTCCTTTTTCATTTATTTTAGTTTATGAAGTTTATTTGCTTGTTTATTATTTGCCGAAATCGATCACTGTCTATATCGGTAAACAGTATGAGATCGTCACTTTGATTTTAATTCGTCGACTATTTAAGGACCTTGGCAATCTGCAGCTGACTTCAGATTGGTTTTCTGTCAAGGGTGACCTCGTGTTTACTTATGATTTAATTGCGACGTTGATTCTATTTTTTCTGATTTCTGTTTTTTACAACTTAAATCCACAAAAAGATTATAAAGGTCCACAAAAATTGGAATTATCTGAAGGAACTTCTTTATTCATTCGGATGAAAAATTGGATGGCCACTTTGTTAGTACCTGTATTAGTTGGAATCGCGGCCTACAGCCTTATTGAATGGATCGATCGCAGCTTTTATCAGACAGTTATACCACTTGATAAAGTCTATCGAATTGATGCTATATTTTTCGATCAATTTTTCACGATTTTGATTCTTGCAGATGTTTTACTTCTTTTAATTTCTTTTTTACGAACGGACCGCTTTAGCATGGTCATTAGAAATTCTGGCTTTGTTGTTTCTACGATCCTCATTAAGATTTCATTTGGAACTGAAGGTCTCCTAACAAATGTGTTGGTTATCGTAGCCGTCTTATTTGGTGTGACTATTCTTGCCATTCAAAAGCGCTACGACCAATTAGGAATAAGTTCTTAGTTTTTAGAGCGAAAATTTTCTAGTTAACTGAATTCAGCATAATAATATTTCTTTAGAAAATTAGCTTCAAGGTACAAACTGTATGTATTTACACGTCTGCTAGTTATTGGTTTCATAATTTTTGAAATAATTTAAAAATTATACCAACGAGAATTTCATGGCAAATCAAATGCACGACATCGTCGATACAGCAGTCGCTGCCGGCATATTCAAAACGTTAATCGCCGCTGTTGGAGCAGCCGAAGGATCGACTCACACTCATCCGCATCAGCATAACGCGACCAGTAGTTTTTCCATTTCTGATTTTATATCGGCTTTTTTTTATTTTCGTTCTCCCCCCTTAAAACAAACTTGGCCGTCATCAACGAGTCGGTTTGTTGTTCAATCCTACCAATTCGAAATTCTAAGACCTCCAATCCAAGTCAGTTAATTATCTAACATTATAGTTTTAATTAATTAACTTTTATGGAGGTTTCTATGAAGCGAATTAGCCTATACTTAGGCTTTCTGCTGTCATTTTTTACGCCGCTACTAACTTTCGCCCACAGTATTTCCGAGGCGGATAAGGCGGCAATGCTTAATGGTGGATATTTAAAATATATCTGGCTAGGTACAACACATATGCTGACAGGCTATGATCACCTTTTATTTATCTTTGGTGTTATCTTTTTCTTAACGACTTTTAAAGACATCGTAAAATTCATTAGTGTTTTCACTTTTGCACATTGTATTACGTTGATCTTTGCGACCTTTTTTAAGATTACGGCCAACTATTATCTAATTGATGCGGTCATCGCGGTAAGCGTTATGTACAAGGGTTTCGAAAATATCGATGGTTTTAAAAAGTGCTTTAAATGGGAACCTCCTACGCTACTAAAGATGGTTTTTATTTTCGGACTTATCCATGGCTTTGGTCTTTCAACTCGACTGCAACAGTTACCATTGGGCGATGATAAAATGTCTATGCTGCTTCGGATATTATCATTCAATGTTGGCGTCGAAGTGGGACAGATCGTAGCTTTATCTGTCATGCTTATTTTCTTAAGTGGATGGAAAAAAGCAGAATCATTCGCCAAGTTTGCTTATGCAGCGAACGTCGGATTAATTGCGGGGGGGAATTTTTCTATTCTTCATGCAGTTTCACGGATATTGGCACACTTCAGATCCAGATGCGTTCCCAATGAATCAAGATGATCACTCCCATGTTCATAAAGACATGGAACAAGAACAAGTTGAAGCCGCAGTTCCAGTGGCGCTTGAGCTATTAACAAAAAAAGACAAACTAGGCACCAGCTGGACGTCAGCAAAGGTCGAAAAAAAGAAACGCCTTTATCTTTTCATTACGACTAAAGGTTTCTTAAACGGCGCCAATTTCACAAGAGAATAATATGGTCATGACCTTATCAAAGCTTTTTTACTCGACCTTAGCTTACGCCGGCGGAGGCACCAGGCATTCTCACAATGAAGGGGAAAACTTCGCAACGATCATCGGAGTGCTAGTAGCATTAGTTGTCATTGGTGTTGTTTTGAATTTTGCTCTGAAAAAGAAGAAGTAATATCAACCTTTGTAAAACGCTCTGGGTCTAGTAAATAGGCCCAGTTCTTTACGTATATTATGTTCAAATATTTATCAAAATTCGTATAATTCGGCCCTACCCAAGATTGGTATTGCCTTCAAAAAATCTTTGAAATATTTAAGATTATCCGAGGGGGATATGTGAAATTCATTTTACCTTTGTTCTTAATGTCTATTTCGTATAACGCGTTTGCAGGACTGACCGAAGATTTTAATAATATTAAAAATAGCGGCCGAGATTTTCAATCCACTGGCGTCATCTGTGATGGTGTTGTCGGAGAATTGGATATTATTTTTTTCAATAATGAATCACAAAACGTCGATATATGGGTTACCGCAAAACTTATTAATTTTGTATGAATTTTTTGATCCACAAGAACCTTCCCGACTTCACTCTTTTTAGAGTTAAGAATTCATTTAAGACTTGGCAATAATTGATCGCCGGAAATATCCAAACCCGTCATCAATTTTTCTTATCCGCTTTCTTTTCAAAAAAATTAGAACTTCCCCAACTTTCAGTCCGCAATTCATAGATTAGTGTAGCTCTAGCGACATAAACCCACTTAGTGAAAGAATCTAAGTTTCCGGCTAGAGCCGCTGCAATAACTACCGCAATTGCAAAATCAGTTAATTTGTCGAAGTTCATTTTCCATCCCTTGTTGAATTTTACTATTTAGTTTTGCAATTTTTATTTGAAATTAGTTGGTCGACCGTGACCCTGTCGCCTCCGTTTGTATGGAACGGCGCTCTGCTTACGAAGTGTCTGCTTATTATTTTTTAAGCAGCGCCAAATCGAGTTTCGCGTTAGACCGGTTTGTTCGGCAATATCAGTTATTGAGAGCCCTTTAGCGTATAATGGGTTCACAATTGCATAAATAGATGTTGATCTTTTTGTGGAAAACTCAATAAAATCAACGGGTGGAAGCAAAACGCCTATTGAGGGTGTCGCCCATCCATTTTTTTTCTTCACTTAAAAACTGCGATAACAAAATGTCACACTCTGATTCAGACCGTAAATTACCAAAAAAACGTTCTAATAAATATCCTCCAGCCGGAATTACGCTTGAGATAATGGTGCGTGCTTTGGTTGAAGAGTATGGCTGGGCCGAACTTGGTCAAAAGATTTATATTCGTTGTTTCAACGAAAACCCAAGCTTGAAATCAAGTATGATCTTTTTAAAACAAACCGAATGGGCAAGACTGACGGTCGAGGATTTATATTACTGGCGTTTCGGCGGACGACCTGCAAATTGGGTTGGCCCTGCACCACGCCCGCGTGATGATGATGGTTATGGGGATGAATAGCACCCGCAAAGGTGTCGCAATGGGCTCCCCTTTTTTGAATCAGCAAACGACCTTGATTATTGAACAAGAACGCATGCACCCCGCGGCACCATAAACCCAACTGGCGAACATCTTTTCGATTTCTTATTTCAAGAAAGTCGCCGCTAGAATCAAATGTTTCTATTTTTTCGTTCGACATATCACTTACCAAAAACCGATTACGGTTCCCTTAGGACTGGGCTTCAACTCCGCATCACACTCCGCCTTCGCGCACACCAGCCCGGTATTCAAGTCAGTCAACCAATCAAACGCCTGCGCTAAACTTTTACCCGAGATGCTGGCGCAGCTGTTTAAAAGTAATGCCACTGTTAGAATTATTTTTCGCATTATAACCCCCTACATTTTATTTAAAATACGTTCGATTTTTATTCGCACCTTTTATCTTCAACTTCTTTTCGGCAACCAAAGAGTCTAAATCGCGTCTTAAAGTACGAATAGGTACATTTCGATTGGAACAAACCGTGCGATCTGTTCGCCACTTTTCAAAAGTAATAAATGCTGCCTAAGTCGAACGGTTCGTCCATTGCCATCCACGAACGGGTGAATGGCTACGGCCAGGTAGTGAAAGGCAAAAGCTTTTACGAAAGGAGTCATACTCTATTTATCGGTCATTTATCGGCCATCCGACCTGTTGCCGATACGCGATCCGTTTAAAAACAGTTTACCTCAGTCATCACCATGTTCAGCTTCTAAAGTTAAACGTCTCATTTTTACCAAAACCAAAATCGTAAGCCCAACCAGAACCGCTGACGACAACAACATCACAGAATCAAAGGACTTCGTATAGGCCTGTTGAATCAGTTCGGTTAGGATACGACTGGATTCACCCGGCGCGGCTTTTGCGATCTGCAAAGCATTTTCTAAAGTAGCCTTCGCGGTCTGCTGATATTCAGCGAACAGGGGGCTTGGTAGCGCAGCTAAAACAGACTTCTTAAACATAAACGTTCCGAAACTTCCTAGCAGCGCAATGCCCAGTGCACCACCCAGTTCGTTGCCGGTTTCTGACAGGGCCGCGGCCGTGCCCGCTTTTTCTGACGGAGCGCTGTTGACAATCATATTTGTCGTAAATAATAAAACCGGCGAACAACCAAAAGAAAAAATAATGTTACTGACGACTAATAAATATAAATCAGCCGATCCGTGAACTTGCGACGCTAGAAAAAATCCGATCGCTCCAAACACCAAACCAGCCGCCATGATAAATGCGGGCCTTATTCTTTTAGCTAATTGCGGGGCGACCAACGAACTGACTAAAAAACCAATCGGCGACGACAACGACCACACCCCAGCCACCAACGGCGACAACCCCATCACCAGCTGGATGTACTGGGCAGAAAAAATGAAAGTGCCGAATAAGACAAACATCGTCAATGCATTGGTCACAAGAAGCGCATTGAACGTAAAATTATTAAATAATTTCAAATCAATCAATGGCGTTGTTAGCTTTTTTTGCCGCCGTACGAACAGAACTCCGATGACTAATCCAAAACCAATAGTTAAACCTGAAAGCCAACTAAATCCGTGCTCTGCTAATTTTTTAATTCCGAAAACTATTGAAAGCAAGGCCATCAGTGAAAGGCCCGCGCTGATTAAATCAGTTTTTTCAGCGTTTGGATTTTTATATTCGGGCAAAATCCTGGGGCCGATAATCACTAATAAAATCATCACCGGAATATTAATTAAAAACACAGATCCCCACCAAAATTTTTCAATCAGCGCGCCGCCAAGGATAGGTCCGATTAAAGCTCCTAAAGAAAAACTTGTTCCCCACAACCCAATGGCCATCACTCTTTGCTGCGCATCTTTAAATAAAACCCGAATCAAAGATAACGTAGATGGCGCAAGAGTGGCTCCGGCGATTCCCTGAAGGGCTCTGGCAATTATTAAAGTTTCAGCCGATTTTGAAAACGCCGCCACAGACGAGGCCAAGCCAAAAAAAATGGCGCCACTGATTAGAATCTTTCTTCGGCCGATGCTATCCCCAAGAGTTCCCATGGTTATGAGCGAGCCCGCGACGAAAAATCCGTAAATATCAACAATCCAAAGAAGTTGTGCCCCGCTGGGCTTTAAGTCAGCACTGATCTGCGGCAGTGCTAAATTAAGAACCGTCAGATCCATTGAATAAATCATGCAAGGCAGTGCCAAGACTAAAAGACCTAGCCATTCTTTTTTAGTCGCTTTGGTCTGAACTGAAGAGTCTGTCATAATTCGCTCACTATTTCTATGATTGAGGCCAAGTTGAATCATTTAACAATCTTAGGGTAACGTATAGATCAGTATCAATTTTTTGTCATGGGTATAAGCGAAATATTTAATAGAGATGATAGCGTCGGATAAATTGATTTGTTAAAAATGGAATCCTTCAGTTTCAAATACACCGATGGCGCGACCTCTTTTGACTGAACGTACAAATACTGCCGGGGCACTTGCGTCCGGGTGTCGACCGTCCAAATATAGTCACCGCTAAATTCATCTACGGTGACCCCACGCGACTCTACGGTACCCGTCAGCGTCTGCCGGGCTAGCGCCTGGCCCACGCTGTTTTCAAGAAAAGATAACTGCAGGACCGAGTCGGACTTATCAAACACAATCGAAAAATTCATCTTTTGAGCATCACCGCTATTCATGATTTCAAAATTAATTTCCTTGTTCATCAGTGACAATCGATACATTTTTAATTCATCACTATTTGCGATCACGCCGCGAATTAAATCATCATCTAGAAGCGGAGTTATATTTTCGCCTTGCCGTTCTAACGAAAATACTTCTAGCTTATTTCCGCAGTAACTTAAATTTAACGCTTCACGAATTTGTAAACCATTTGCGCCATTCGTCACCGCGGACCTAGCGATTGATAGTACACTTGCGTCTTTGCAAAGATTTAAATTCACAAAACTTAAAGCGTTCGCTGAAATCATGACCGGCGCGCTCGAATTTTTGAAAAGCTGAATGAGCGATTGCCGCAATTGAAACTGCGTAAAACTGACAAGATCATTAATGCGCACGGGTTTAACCACTTGATCGTACTGACCAAATGCAACCGAAGCGCATAAAGAAAAAGTCAGAATTAAAGAGCGCATCAATCGACCTTAAGGCGACCGGATTTTATATCCTCGATCGCTTTTTGAAAAAATAGCTTTACTTGATCGGGCTCGGTATTGGTTTGCATGCGGTTGTAGTTAAGTTGCAACTGTCGTAAAAATGGGGAATCGCTAACGCCCACTTGGACTTTTTTAGTTTCGGGCATTTTTAAAATAAATCCCGCCAAAATCTGCGACAACATGCTACTTGTTAATCCTTCGATCGAGCTAACAAGGTACGAATCGTAATTAGCCTGACTTAAGACGACATCGTCTTTGGTTTGTTCGATCAAACGATCGGTCCATAATGTTTTAAAAATCATCGACCCATTATTTTTAAATGTCATGCGGTATTTACTGCCATTGATATTAAAGATGCCGGAATTTAATTGTGAATAAATGCGACGTTCGTTCGGTGAAGGATCTATTTGATTTAACTCTAACCAATTAATACCGACCACTTCGACACCTGAGTAAATACGTTCTTCAGTTCCCGTATTGGCCCGTCTAGAATGAATTGAAAAAACAGTTTCCGCACGCGCATTTTCAATTTGATATTGTCTGGCCGTCTCGCCCGCCTGCACTTCAAATAGCCTTACGAACTTAACCGCATCGGCTACATTAATCGCGACGGGACTAAGACCCACGACCGAAATACGTTCCGTGAAGATCAGTTGGCCGTAACAATCAAAGTGACTGACGCTTGAAAAGGATTTCACTAAGCCATCGGCTAAAATATTTGAGCTATTGCTAATGCGAACTCCCGCGTACTGGGGATTTCCGGGTAAGGACGTGACTCCGGTACGACAATCCAGATCAAGCCCCGTCGTTAAGTAATTCGGCGTGAAGTTTTTTTGTAAGTCGTTGTACTTTACTTTTATTAAAGCCATGGCATCGGACTGAATGCGATTTAAAACTTCGGCCGTGGTCGTTACGGTTGAATCCGTTAATATCGGCATCTTAGCGGCCAAGACTGGCCCGCTTGTGGCTAAAACTAGTAGTAATGGAACAAGCCAAAAGTTTTTCATCGTGTCGTTATTTCGCCTGACCTAATTCCGGAACCACGCTTGTTTCAGCACAATTTGTCGATGGCGTACTGCCCTTAGAATCGCTTAACGCCTGAATCACAAACAAAAATACTTTTTTCGAATCAGAGACTTCATTCTTCGCGCTAAAAATCATATTGTGTTGTTTTTTCTGTACTTTTCTAGAGACATTGATCACGCGAATTGCGGTCGAACACCCGACTTCTAATTCTAAATCACGCATCGGTGATTTAAAAGTTTCAAGCCCCTCGACCGAGCCTTCCGTTTTAACCGTGTTCGGTTCAAATTGCGAAACGCTGATGCTGAAATCTTTAATAACGATTTTACTGTTCGCATTTTCATGAAAGCGCGACTGCCCTTGAAACTGAATGCCCTCTTGCTCGGGGACGCTACTGACCGATGTTGTTTGAATGTAAACGGGCTTACTGTACGGAGCCACGTTAGATAATTGGTAACCGTGAGTCAGGACGATCGGCACGCTAGAAATAACTTTAACGTCATTGGTTGATTTGTAATTATTCAAAGTTAAATTTAAGACGCTGTTAATTAAATTACCGAACGCAAAGTTAAAATTTATCAGCCCGCCCGCAGCGGTCGTGGTGACCCGGTCTTGCTCTTTGACCGATTGACGGTCTTTACCTGAATACTGCGCGCCCAGTAAAAAACCGGCTGAATCATCAGCGCCGTCTTTTAACTGCAGTATCTGCACAACGATATTTACTTTTCTACGTTCAACGTAGATGTCTAATGTATCTAACGTCGGTAGTATTTTAATAATTTGATCGATGACTTGCTTATTCACATCGGCAAATTCTAATTGACCGTTATTTAAAACTCGGACAAATGATTCATCAGGGTTTCCGGGTTGGCGCCCGCCGAAAAAGTCGCGTAAAATGCTTGATTGTAAACTAGAGGCGGTCTCGTTGATGGGTAGATAACGACAAATTGTTTTCTTAGGCACTAGATCAATGTCAAAACAAGATAGCTCTCCCTTACTGCGGGGCTGGGCCGTGGTGTTGACTTGTAATGTGCGAACCGTATTGATCGCTTCGGTCTGCTGCTGCTGTGAATGGGCTAATCCTGAAATAAACTGAGCACTACTTAATAATAGTGCACACAATGCTTTACGATTTAAATAGTTTGCCATGACGTCCTCCGAAACAAAGTATCCGTTTTACGACCAGACTACGAATTGCTAGATGTAGGCCGTCCCAAAACGAATACATGTCTATTGATAAGACGAAATTGTTTAAGAAGTTGAACCAGGCCGGTAATTGTCACCGCCCTGGATTTTTTACTGATTTTTTACTGAATCGTTAACTTAAGTAAAAAGATTTTGGCGATGATGCCAGCACAGGCCGAGCTCCGTAATGTTAAGTTTAATTAATCTTCTAATAAGCAAAGATGTGTATACAGATGACAGATAGAAGTTAAAAATAAGAACAGTAACTATCATAAACCAAACACAATAGGAGAATTTATGAATACAAAAAAATTAATCAAACTAGCGGCCGTGACCTTCACCAGTCTATTTATTTATGGCACTGCCCATGCCGAAGAAACTAAAACGGATGCACAAACGCCAGCAACAACTTCAGAACAGATGAAAATGGATCATAAAAATATGGGTAATATGGATATGGATATGGATAAAATGATGGCTGAATGCCAAAAAGAAAAAAGCCATGACGAATGTAGTAAAGTGATGAAGCACAAAATGAAAAAACATCCGGCTTCAAAAAAATAATTGGATTAAAGTCCGCTCATTTATAAAGTGAGCGGATAAATGGCGCCTGCATCCGAATTTCAAGTTACTGAACTATAAAACTTCCTTCAGAAAATTGATTTGCACCGTGAAAACCACAATTAAAAGTAAATGCACCCTTAGTATCTGCCTTAAATGTTAAATGTTTCGAACTATTTGTGTCAGCCATTATTGAAATTCCAAGTCTTTTGGAGTCCAGCGTGAACATTTTAGTAGTGGCTTTTAAAGTTAAGTCGACAACCTGCCCTTGTTTCAAATTAATTTGCAATGGGGAACAAGTTCCATCTTCGTTTCCCTGAATAACAATCGAAATGTCAGGAATCCTAACCAAGTCGATCAGCTCCGATTTTTGCCATTGATTCGCGATATCAAAAGCTGTCTTGCCATCGTGGTTTTTAATTCTGCGATCCGGATTACCCTCAATGATTTGCTGAACAATAGATGAGTCTCCGCCCAAAACGGCGTACATCAAAGCAGTGTTGCCAAGATCGTCTTGTGTATCAAAGTCTGCTTCTGAAGCAATAAAGGTATTATAAACATCAGGTAGGTTTGCTTTCACTGCCTTTATTAATGGGGTTTCACCACGCTTGTCTGCCACATTTACAAAAGCACCGTTACTGGTTAATAAATCAATAATTTGGTCCGTGATTCCGAATGACGAACTATACCGAATCGCATTGTCAGTCCCGCAGGTTGAATCAACGGCGAACATCAATGGTGTACAACCATTTTTATCAACCTTATTTACATTCGCACCGCAATCTATAGCTGTCTGTACCGGATCAATATTGTCTGAAATTTTTATGGCACTGATTAATACACTTGTCTTATCAATATCTTCGCTGCAAATAGGCCTTACAGGCAAATTCCCTACAATGTCACAAGCCACTTGAACATTTTTAAAACAGCTTAAAGGATTATTTAGTACGGCATTTGATAATACATTATCGGCGTTAAAGGTTAACTCTAAAGAGTTTTCCTGATTACTTCCTACGTACACAACCTTAGTCAAAAGAGTTCGAACTTTGGCATTCAAATCAATTCCTTGAATTAATTTGGACCCATCTGGCGATTGATAAGTAACACTTGAAGTGTAATAGGATTGACGACTAAACTTATCAATCTTACTTCGAATCAAGACCACAAATTTCATTTCTGTTGTATTTGGGCTATTAGTAATTCCCGCACAGGAGATCGTTTCTGCATAAGAAATATTTGCAAACAGTATAAGCGCGATAACTTTTGTAATAATATTTTCCATAACGTCCTTAATGCAGAATTTTAATCTTTCGCTCCATTTTCAATCCATTTTCGAATAGCTAACTTATCTTCATCTTTTAATTGCGAATAACCCTCTTTACCAGGAGGCATTCTTTTATCATCCATTCTTTCGATCGCAATAACTAATCCTGACTCATCAGGATTTCCGGGAATGATCAGTTCGAGTGGCGAATTCAACAGCGACTCTTTATCAAAAAGAATACGCTTTCCAGATCCATTTGGATTATGACAATCTTTACAGGACGACATAAAAACATGCGTGTTAATGGAATCATAAGTTGGCAAAATAGATTCTGGTGCCGGACTTAAATTGCCATTTTGTGCCTGTTCGGGCGCCCCAAGATTAATCCAATTCCAAAGATAAGAAAGTTCTTCGACCGACAATGACCCTTGCTTTGGCATACTCATATCTTGAAAAATGGCTTTCTTAATTAAGGCTAAATTACTTACGACTCCGGCATAAGTCTCAAGATTAACATTGGTCCCAGCCCCATGGCATGCGACACACCTTGGAAAAAAAATTCTATGGTTAATCATTGAATAAGATAGCTCTGATATTTTATCACCCGGAAGACCGAACTTTGCGGCTCTTTCGTCCGAGCTTTCCTTGAGCATTGAATAATTACACCCCGTTAGAAACAAGCTTAAAAATATATAGGTCGACGCTATTTTTTTCATATTAAAAATTGATTACGGAATAACTTCGGCAGAAATAAATGTGCCATCAAGCTTCAAATAAATATTTAATCTTTCGGTAGTTAGCATCGAAATGGCTTGCCCACGAGATACCGTCTCTCCGTTTAAAATTCCTTTCGATAAACTAAACGTCGAAAGTCCTTTATCGAAAAGAGCAATCTTGGCATCAGCGTTATTTTCTAGAATATAGTGCAAACAGTTTTCTGCTAAGGTATCAGCATTTTTATCGATCCAACCTGGGTCAGGTCCAGCGACCCCGCCAGCAATGATTTGAAACGCCAGTGGCTTACCATCGTCGTCAAAAGAAATATCAACCTGCATCGGCATCCCTTGCAAAGGTTGCGTCTGTGATACTTTTACCTTGTAAAAAACCGGCGCCTGATCAGGAGTTATGCTGACTTCAATCTTCGCTAAATTTTTCAAAAATGAAGCATCAATTTTTCCTAATGCGACCAAACGATCAATTCTATGAGCAGATAGTTCAACGGCCTTTGCATTGGTAACACCCGGACCCGCCGGATGAGCCCATACCAAAGTGGAAGTTAAAAAAGCACCTGCAATCAATATCATTTTTTTCATAGAGTTCCTCTTTTTTTATTATAGCGTTAAATATTTTGTAAACTAGAAATAATACAACAATTTTTTGACCGTGCTCTACCCCTGGCCCTTCATTAAAAGAAGTATTTCCTCAAGCTTTTCTTGTGCGACAAGTGGATCACGACTTTTTATAGCGGCCGATACACAGTGCCTCATGTGGCCTTCAACAATGTTTGCTTCTAACATTCTAAGTGCAGATCGAACTGCTTTAATCTGAATAACAATTTCAGGACAGTATCTTTTTTCGATAATCATGCGTTCAATACCTTCGACTTGCCCTTTGATACGACTTAATCTTCTAAGTTCTGCACTATGATCATGTGGCGGCTTAGGCACAATCGCATCTTTTCTATTTTTTGCTACGGCTTTTTTTATATGAGGCAAAATACTTCTCCTGTTGCTCAATATTAGTAATACCCATATGGGGTATATGTCAATAGTGTTCTCAGTAAGCTTTAATTGGTAAAATTGAGTCAGAAAATAAGTTATATTTTGACGCAATGCCATTTCGCTAACCAGATTATACCCCGTACGGGTATCTTGAAAGCTCACCAACTTAATGGAGACAATATGAAAAAAGTGTTTTTTGCGATCATCATTTACTTAACAGCTTCTTTATCGATAGCTCATGATGCAGATGAAAGTAGAGTGTCAATTGAGGCCGAATTACAAAGTTCATATAATGCAGGTGCCATTAGTTACATGTTTCAGTTGTTTGATGATAAGTCTCAAAAAACAATTGCCGAAGCGGATTTGCTTGAAACTCATACCAAAATTCTTCATTTAATCGTTTACGATCCATCACGTAATGAATTTAATCATGTCCATCCTACCTTTGCTGGAAAAATGTGGTTCGCAAATCTAAACCTAACAACAAACGGCAATTATTTTGTATGGGTGCAAGGCGAATTACTAGATGGGACAGAGTTTACAACTTTCACAAAAGCTCAAGTTGTAAATGGCAAACCTTCTATTCCTATTGTTGCTTTACCTGAAAATAGAAAAGCAACTGACCAGGCAACTTCTGTTGAATTAGATAATACCAAACTTCAAGCTGGCAAAATGGCGATGATCACCTACACAGTTACACGCGAAGACGGACAGCAGCCAGAGATCACACCTTACTTAGGGGCGCCGGCTCATGTCATTGCAGTATCCCCTGATGGTGACGAACTAATACACGTTCACCCAATGGAAGGAGCTACGCAAAATACCGGAATGATTCATGCTATTTTCCCGACCGAAGGTGATTACCGCGTTTGGGTACAGCTTCTTGATCATAATGTTTTAAAAACAATGGCACTTTCAGTGAATGTTTCAAAATAAGATGTCACAAAAGTCTTTGTCGCTCGTAATACAGATTAAGTTGTACGAAAGGGTAAGTAGAATCTTATCCGTCTTTTTAATGCAAATGGAGATATTATGAATTTATCAGCCTGCGCCTCTATCTTTTTTTTAATTTCAAGTTTCGCGTGCGCACATGGCGAAGACAAATTTGGACCCAATGGAGGATACGTTAGGATGCCTGGCGCCTTTCATACAGAAATAACTCCCTTTGGCAAAAATAAATTAAAAGTATTTCTTTTAGATATCCAATGGAAAAACCCATCTGTTGTAAAATCGGATCTGAACGTAACTTTAAATAACAAAGCAAAAGCAAAATGTGAAATTAAAGAAAATTATTATTTGTGCGCATTTCCAGCATCAGTCGACTTATCTAAAAAGGGCGAATTAAAGGTTTTAGCGCAAAGAGAAGATCAAAAAGGTATAGAAGTCTTGTACCCCTTGCCATTTAAGTTGGAAGTTGTCGATGATGGGCATGGTAAACAAAAGTAAATCATGACACGTATTTTAAGATTTAAATTTTTCAGGAGAAGTCATGCTTGATCGTATTATCAAATTTTCGTTGTCACATAGGCTTTTAGTGATTGCTTCGGCAGCGCTATTACTTGTCTATGGTGGTTGGATCGCGGCGAATTTACCAATTGATGTTTTCCCAGATTTAAATCGTCCTACAGTAACTATTATGACTGAAGCTTCTGGACTAGCACCTGAAGAAGTTGAGACGCTAGTTACCTTCCCTCTAGAAACATCTTTAAATGGCCTACCCGGCGTTGAAAGAGTTCGCTCAAGCTCGGGTGTCGGCCTAAGTATTGTCTATGTGGAATTTTCTTGGGGAACGGATATTTTTTTAAACCGTCAACTTGTTCAAGAGAAATTAACGTTAGCTAAAGAAAAGATTCCTAAAAATATTACTCCTATCATGGGGCCAATCGCTTCGATCATGGGCGAAATACAGTTAGTTGGTTTGACGTCTAAAGATCCGAAAATAAGTCCGATGGATTTAAGAACAATCGCCGACTGGACGATACGTCCGCGACTGTTAAGTATTCCGGGAGTAGCGCAAGTGACATCGATTGGCGGCGGCGTTAAGCAGTACCAAATTCTTCTTTCGGCTGAAAAGATCCAGCGGCTGCAACTGCCTATTGCGGATATCGAACACAATCTTTCAGAAATCAGTCTTAATTCGACTGGTGGATTTATAAATATTGATAAAAATGAATCTTTGATTCGAGTGCTTGGCGCGATTCGCGATAAAAATGAAATATTGAATTCAGTTGTGGGCATGCATTTAGGTCGTCCTGTTTTAGTTAAAGACGTGGCCGAGGTCGTTGAAGCGCCGCAAACCATGCGTGGTGACGCCAGCGTAAACGCGACCCCCGGCGTAATAATGAGCGTTCAAAAGCAACCCGGTGCCAGTACCATAGAATTAACTCGTGAAATTGAAAAGGCATTGAAGGAATTTGAGAAAACATTACCTAAGTACGTTCAGCTAAATCCTGATCTATTTAAACAAGCTAATTTTATTGAAACATCTATTGCTAATGTTCAGGAAGCTTTACGGGATGGAGTCATATTAGTACTTATCGTTCTGTTTTTATTTCTTCTTAATTTTAGAACGACAATGATCACAATCACGGCGATACCGCTTTCTTTTGTTTTAACAGCGATCGTTTTTAAATTTTTTGGTCTTTCTGTCAATACGATGACCTTGGGGGGTCTTGCCATCGCCATTGGCGAACTTGTGGATGACGCCATCGTCGACGTAGAAAACGTATTGCGCAGGCTTCGTGAAAATAAACAAAGTGCTGATCCAAAAAATACGTTGCTAGTTATTTACCAAGCCTCTAGCGAAGTTAGAAATTCAATTGTCATCGCTACGGTCATCGTTTGCTTAGTGTTCCTGCCTTTATTTAGTATGGGCGGAATTGAGGGAAAGCTTTTTGTTCCGTTAGGCATCGCTTACATCGTTTCGTTATTAGCTTCTATGGTTGTATCGTTAACTGTTACACCAGCCTTATGTTCATACCTTTTAACCAAAGGAAAACTTTTAGAACATAAAGACGGCGCGCTTGTTCGGTTTCTTAAAAAGATGGATACAAAAATACTGCATAAATCAATTAAGCATCCTTATATTGTCATCGGTGTAACCGTAACGTTGTTTCTGGGTGCGCTAGGCCTTTCGTTGACGATGGGCCGCGATTTTTTGCCTAAATTCAACGAAGGAACAGCCACCATTTCGATGATGGCCCAACCAGGAATTTCTTTAGATGAGTCTAATAAACTGGGTGCGCAAGCCGAAACGCTGATTTTAAAATCGGCTGAAGTAAAATCTGTTTCGCGTCGAACGGGGCGCGCCGAGCAAGATGAACATGCCGAAGGAGTTCATTCTTCCGAAATCGACGTCGACTTTAAGGATGACGGAAGACCACGTGAAATTGTTTTGACAGAAATTCGTAAAAATCTGTCTACAATCGAAAATGTTTTTATAAACGTGGGCCAACCTATTTCTCACCGTCTCGATCACTTACTTTCAGGAGTCCGGGCGCAAATTGCCATCAAAGTATTCGGTGCAGACCTAGCCACGCTAAGAGCTAAAGCGGCCGAGATAAAAAAATCAATTGAAGGCACACCTGGCTTGGTCGACCTTCAGGTCGAACAACAAACACTAATCCCGCAGGTAAAAATTCAATTGATGAGAGACGAAGCCGCTAAATACGGAATCGTGGTCGGCGACTTATCTCAACTTATGGAAAAGGCGCTACAGGGCGAAGTTGTAGGACAAATTCTAGAAGGTCAAAAAAGCATAGATGTCCTCATGCGCTTTGACGAAAAATCCAGATCAGATCTTGAACTGATTAAGAAAACTCCGATCAAACTTTTACCCGACGGCACAAAAGTGACCGTCGAAAAAGTAGCTGACGTCTTCGAATCGACTGGTCCAAACATCGTTAATCGTGAAAATGCGCAAAGACGAATCGTTGTTCTAGCCAATTCGTCGGGCCGCGACTTAGACGGCTTAGTTAAAGAAATTCAATCGAAAATAAATAATAAAGTTCAGTTACCGCAGGGCTATTTTATTTCTTATGGCGGACAGTTCGAAAGCCAGCAACAAGCTGCAAAATTAATGAACTTGCTTGCCATCATCGCCATCATTGGTGTTTTCACGGTTCTTTACATGCATTTCAAATCCACGTTTATTTCGATTCAAGTTATGCTCAATATTCCGATGGCCTTTATCGGCGGCATCATCGGTATCTATTTAACAGACAAAACAATTTCGGTCGCAAGCCTAGTTGCTTTCGTAACGTTATGCGGGATCGCTTCAAGAAATGGAATCATGATGATTTCACATTACTTACATTTAATGAAACACGAAGGCGAACAATTCACCGAACACATGGTGATTCGCGGATCACTTGAAAGATTAGTTCCCGTGTTAATGACGGCCCTGACCGCCATCTTAGGACTAATTCCCTTAGCCTTAGCCGGAGGAACACCAGGAAAAGAAATTCTTCATCCGGTTGCAGTCGTTATTGTGGGCGGACTTATCAGTTCGACCCTACTAGATATGTTTGTAACCCCTGCAGTGTTTTATCATTTCGGCAAAAAATCAGCAGAAGAAAGTGTGCAAAGAATGAATCAAAAAAATATTTTCGAAGGAGAAAATAATGTTTAAAAAAACAATTGTATTATTAGCTGGCGCACTAGTTGTGTCGTCATGTGCAACGAATCAACTTCATCGAGGAGTTGTCGCTATGAAAATTGACGACAGAAATGCGCATGTCACTTTAAATAAAAATGAAGTTGCCGTCGGTGATCATGTTGAACTTTTCGGTAACAAATGCGTTCCTTTAGCTGGGACCAGAGCCAAAACCTGCGAAAGAGTCGAAAAAGGCCATGGTGTTGTCACTGAAGTATTAAATGACAACTACTCTGCGATCAAGTTTGATTCTGGGGTTACATTTCAAGAAGGCGACTTCATTGAAAAGCATTCACACTAATTATTAAACACAATAAAGGAGAAATAATGTTTAACAAAATAATTCTAACAATCGCCATCGTAAGTTCATTAACCGCCTTTGCACACGAAGGTCATGACGATGCTCCGGGTGCACTTAAAGCCAATCACGGCGGAACGGTGAAGGCCGGTAAAGAACTCAATCTTGAATACGTTGTAACAGGTTCTGAAGTTAAGTTATTTCCAGTTTCACACGATGGAAAAGATGTTCCGGCATCTGACGTTAAGGTCACAGCGACAACCAAGGCACCCAAAGGTAAATTAGAAGCAGCCAAAATTGAATCGAAGGATGGAGTCTACGTGACCCAAGTCGATTTCAAAGGAGCTTATCGCCTAGAAATGGCTGTAACGGCCGACTTTAAAGGTAAAAAAAGCGAATTCAAATTTCAGGTTGAAAAATAAATTTTTTAAAGAGGTAATTTCATGGCTCAGGGCCTTTTTGTTTTCGTGATTTTGTTTTCATCTTTAAGTGTTTATGCACTTGAAGGTTCAGATATTTTAGAAAAAACCCTTTTAGAAAAAAACCAAGAGTTTATTTCTTTACAAAAAAAAGTCGAATCAAAAATGGCCTTAAGTGAGGCTTCTAGGTCGGCATTTTACCCAACGCTAAACGCAGTCGGCGGCTGGGGACAAAACAGAACAGATGATATTACCGCCACAGAAAAAGGGTATTTAGGTTACATTGAAGGACGACTTAACATATTTCGCGGCTTTAAAGACCAAACCAATTCCGATCAAGCTTCGATAGAAGTAGACTTTATTAAATTAGAATTGGAATCCAAAAAACGTGAGCTTCGTTTGCAACTAACAGAAGCCGTTAGCAATATGATTCTACTACATAAGTTTGAAGATATTTTAGAAGAAGAACTTAAAGTCACACAAACCCAAAGACAAATGGCCGCCAGAAAAGTAGCCGCAGGATTAACAGGATCGGTTGATAACTTAGAATTTGATCTACGCGAAAGCGAAATACAAATCGAACAAAAACAGATCCATCAGCAACATCAAGAAACCCATCAAATATTCAATAAACTATTCGGCGAAGACATCACTGACATTGATTTAGAAAAATTAGATTTTAGCAATGCGGGTAAACTTTCAAATTTAACTACTCAGCTTAAAATCGAAACCACCTTGGACTATCAAAAAGCAGAAATTCAGCAAAGAAAGTCTGAATTAGACCGTAAAGCCGCTAACGCTGACTTTTTACCTTCGGTTGATTTCACTTACAGTGCCGGACGAATCACCCCATCAGATGAAAGCCCGATGAAATTCAATGAATCAAGATACGCACTTCTGGTAACTATTCCGCTTTTTACGGGGTTTGAATCTTACTATAAAATAAAATCGGCCAACTTCATTTCGAATTCAGCCGAAAAATTAACATTGCAAAAGCGTAACGACGTTAGCGCTGATTTTGCGATTGCCAAAACGAAAGCTAACGAGTTAACTGAGCTTTTTCAAATTAACGAAAACAAATTAGTCCTTTCACAAAAATACTTCGACTTAACTTTATCTGAATACAAGCGGGGCATAAAAAATTCGCCCGATTTGGTCAGCGCAACCGAAAGACTTTTTTCTTCAAAAAAGAAAAAATTCGAATTATTAAAAGAACTGGAATTGCTAAAAGTAAAAATTGAAAACTTAATCAGATAGGACTACCCATGAAACACGACCAAACGACTGCGCACGATCACTCTCATTGCAATCACTCAGACAACACAAAAAAAACTGAAATTGATCCGGTCTGCGGAATGCAGGTTGATATCACGACAAAACGCAAGTGGTCGTATCACGACAAAAACTATTACTTTTGTAGCGACAAGTGTTTGCAAAAATTCTCGTCCGATCCCGAGTCTTTTTTGAAAGGTACGACCGTAAAATCGACGTCAAGCGACGCGATCTATACTTGCCCGATGCATCCTGAAATAAAACAAAAAGGACCAGGGTCTTGCCCCATCTGCGGAATGGCTTTAGAGCCACTTGAAGTCACCTTGGATGACGGACCTAATCACGAGCTGACCGACATGACAAAAAGGTTTTGGTCGTCATTGATTTTTACGGTTCCTTTAGTTTTATTAGCTATGCTCGAAATGTTTCCTGGATTTAACTTACATGCGCTATTTACTTCTTTCTCTATGAATTGGGTGCAGCTTATTCTGGCTTCGCCCGTGGTCCTTTGGGCCGGATTTCCTTTATTTCAAAAAGGTTACGCTTCTATTAAATCCCGGCATTTAAATATGTTCACCTTGATCGCGTTAGGCACTGCCATAGCATATGTTTACAGTATCTTCGCAACTTTATTTCCGCATTTATTTCCAGAAGGCTTTCGAAATTCTCATTCGGGCGAAGTGGGGGTTTACTTTGAAGCCGCCGCCGCCATCATAACCTTAGTTTTATTAGGACAGGTTTTAGAACTCAAGGCCCGAAGCCAAACATCGGGGGCGATCAAGGCCTTACTTGGGCTAGCTCCAAAAAAAGCACTGCGTGTAAAAAATGGTATCGAAGAAGAAGTCGAACTTTCTCAAGTGGTGATTGGTGACATTCTTAAAGTAAAACCAGGACAAAAAATACCTGTCGATGGAATCGTTTTTGAAGGACAAAGCTCTGTTGATGAATCGATGGTTACCGGAGAACCGATTCCAGTCGAAAAAAATAAGGACGATAAGGTCACAGGCGGAACGATTAACGCCACCGGATCTTTTTTAATGAAGGCCGAAAAAGTCGGTTCAGACACTTTGTTAGCGCAAATTGTAAAAATGGTTTCAGAAGCGCAGCGCAGCCGCGCGCCGATTCAAAAACTGGCTGACCTAGTTGCGGGCTACTTTGTTCCCGCCGTTATTTTAATTTCTATTATTACATTTTTGATATGGTTTTTTATCGGACCAGAGCCAAGACTAACCTATGCCTTAGTCAATGCCATCGCCGTGCTTATTATTGCATGCCCCTGTGCTTTGGGTCTTGCGACTCCGATGTCGATTATGGTTGGCACAGGTAAAGGCGCACAAAACGGTATTCTGATAAAAAATGCCGAAGCTTTAGAAATATTATCCAAAGTAAATACACTTGTTGTTGATAAAACAGGGACGCTAACTGAAGGAAAACCCAGTTTAATTTCAGTGAAAGCAACATCTACAGTTTCCGAAAATGAAGTGCTAACCATCGCGGCGGCTTTAGAAAAATCAAGCGAACACCCTTTGGCGCAGGCCATCGTCAAAGGATCAACTGATCGTGGCATTGTGTTACTACCAAAAGTTGAAAAATTTAATTCAGTCACCGGCAAGGGAATTCAAGGCACGGTCGACGGCCTGAATTATTTTATTGGTAATTCGACATTCTTATCTGACAAAGGTGTCGATTTAACAGAGCATTTAATTTTGGTCGAAAGTTTGCGCGCACAAGGGCAAACAGTTATGTTTTTAGCGACTGACAAAAAGCTATTAGGTTTACTAGCCGTTGCCGATAAAATAAAATCTTCAGCTAAGGAATCAGTTACTGCACTTAAAGCAAAGGGCCTAGACGTCATCATGTTAACAGGCGATAACAAAACGACCGCGCAGGCAGTTGCAAAAGAGCTAGGTATCACCACGATTATTTCAGATGTTTTACCTGAACGTAAAAAAGAAGTTGTTCAAAATCTTCAAAAAGAAGGACGCATTGTTGCAATGGCTGGTGATGGTGTTAACGATGCACCCGCATTAGCGCAAGCTCATGTCGGTATAGCCATGGGACACGGAACCGATGTTGCCATTGAAAGCGCTGGTATCACGTTACTTAACGGAGATTTGAAAGCTTTAGTGAAAGCGCGTGCCTTAAGCGTAGCTACAATGAGTAACATCAAACAGAATTTATTTTTTGCATTCATCTACAATTTGGCAGGAGTACCGATCGCGGCTGGAATACTATTTCCACTGTTCGGAGTATTGCTAAGTCCCATGTTCGCAAGTGCGGCGATGGCATTAAGTTCTGTTTCTGTAATCGCAAATGCTTTAAGACTAAATAAGACTGAACTTTAAAAAAAGCGATTTCGTTATTAAAAAAGGATTTATCAAATCAGTATTCTTACTAATACTGATCTTCACCCTAGACGCCTTGGCTGGCCCCTGCCTATGCCTGACGAACACCAACAAGCGCGGCTGCCTGTGCGGCAAAAGGTCTGCGCGTTCTGCCGCCCTGGCGGCGAAGACCCATCCTTCGACTAAAGAACACGTGAAATCGTCCATTTGAGCCGTAAGCTTTTCGAGACCATTTTAAGGCACTATGAATATTTGTTCTACACAATCATGTAAGCATTTTTTTTTAAGTTTAAAATTTAATTCAAATTAAATTAAATCATTTAATCTGTATTCTATTTATTCAAAATCGGATCAAAAACAGTTGGCATCACCTTGCACAATAAAAACATGAGTATTCGAACAAATTAACAGATTGGATTTTCTATGAAAAAAATAATCATATTCGCATCTATGTTTGTTCCTGTAAGCACATTTGCTCAAATGTCCGATGATATGCAAAGCTACTTGGATTGCTCGAATACAGTTCAGCAGGCGATTATGATTCGTAATAAAGAACAAATCCAAGCTGCAGGAAAAGCTCAAGATCAAGCTCAAATCAAAGTTTTGATGTCTCAAGTAACAAAATTAACCTATGCAGCTTGTGAAAAACTGACATAAGTATTCAGGCTATTCTCAATACTATTAATTTCAAAAATTTAAAAAAAGCTTGAGCGCTGGACCACTTGAAGAACCACAGAATTTGTTCTTTAAACCAATAGGCAAACGCACCAGCGCCTGCCAATATGAATATTAATCTCTGACATAAACCCAACAACGGTTCCTTTCGGACTGGGTTTCAATTTTATGCCACACTCAACCTTTGCTAAACTCCTTGCCAGTTATTTAAAACACGTTCGATTTTAATTAGCACCTTTTGTTTTCAACTTCATTTCTTGTCGAACAAGGTCTGAGATAAATTCGTTCTGAAAACAAATTATAACTAATTTTTTTGACTGAGTCTAAAATATGAATATACCATTGGTTTTGGCTTTTATTTTTTATACGTTATCTAATTCAGGGGTACCATGACCGCCATGTTGAGCAAAGAGCGTAACGTAGATCCAGTTATTATTATCGGCGCAGGTCTTTCGGGGCTTGCTTGTGCAGCTACACTTAAAAAAAATGATATCCCTTATTTAATTATTGAAAAGTCGAACCAAGTCGGTGGTCGAGTTCAAACATCTGTCACAAATGAAGGCTATCGATTAGATCACGGTTTTCAAGTTCTTTTGACGTCGTATCCTGAATTGAAAAATTTTATAGATCTAAAAAAATTAAATTTAAAACTCTTCAATTCAGGCAGTCTTATTTTTCTAAAGAAAACAAGATTACTGGCTAATCCGTTGTTGCATCCATCCCGATTTTTTACAGAACTTTTTTCTGATTTAATTTCATTTAAAGATAAATTATTGGTTCTTAAGTTAGTTTTACTGTCTTGGTTGCCTTCAAGTCATAAAAAATTAAAACAAATATCAACAATTCAATTTCTGAATGGCTTTGGCTTCAGTCAAAACTTTATAAATATTTTTTGGCGTCCATTTTTAAAAGGTGTTTTTTTAGACCCTAACTTAAGTATCGGCGCTGATTTCTTTGTTTTTCTAATCAAGGGCTTCAGCCAAGGCCGCGTGGCGGTTCCTGCGTTAGGAATGCAGCAGATCCCTTTACAAATGGCTAATGGTATCGATTTTAAAAATATTCGTTTAAATACATTAGTACAAACCTTAGCTTCAGATCATGTTTTTCTAGATAATGGTGAAAAAATTAAAGCAAGAAATGTGGTTGTGGCGTTTAATCCAAACCCCGATGGTCGCGACTATTTTTCGGTTCAAAATTTTTATTTTACAACGTCTGAAAAAATAGATTGGGGTTCTTGGTTACTGCTTGTTCCACAAAATAGTGATTTCACTATTTCTACAATCGCCGTCATGAACCATGTATCAGCTGATTATGGAATTAAACCGACCGAGCATCTTTTGTCGACCAGCGTTGTTAGCGATAAACCGATTCAATTGGAAAAACTAGCAGCAGAGTTAAGGCTTATTTCAGGTCTTCCGCTTCTTGATTTAAAATTCATTGAAAAATTTGAAATCTTAAAAGCACTTCCAAAAATGAGCGGTTTTGAAGAATTAGGTTTTAAATTCAACGAAGGAATTTACTTCTGTGGCGACTGGGCGGTCAGTCCATCCATTAACGGCGCCCTTAAATCGGGCCGCTTGATTGCCGAAGCCATTTCTTAACATATTCTTTTTTGGGGTCATAATCCTGAGCTTGTTTTTCAACGTTAAAAATTCGGTCGCGTCGGTCTGTGCCGACGCCAGCTAAATAGCTCCAGTTTCCCCAGTTACTGGCGCAATCGTAGTCGATCAGCATTTCTTCAAAATAAGCAGCTCCTAATCGCCAATCAACTTTTAATTGATGAACAAGAAAACTGGCCACATTTTGTCGTCCCCGATTTGACATCCAACCCGTTTGACTTAGCTCGATCATATTCGCATCGATAAAATCGATACCCGTCGTCCCTGTTTTCCATTGCTTGAGTAATTTAAATTCAATATTTTTAGGCAAATTATTTTTAGCCTTATTTTGAATCCCACTTCGAGTAAAGATTTTGTTTTTATTTAAAAATGAATAGTATTTAAAATAATCTCTCCATAATAGTTCAAAAAAAATCCAATAGGTTGATTCGTTTTCGCCGTGCACTTTTTCAAAATCTTTCAGCGTTTCGTAGATTTTCTGCGGACTGATGCAACCCAACGACAACCAAGGTGAAAACTTTGTCGAATCGGCAAATCGGACCATTCCATTTCGCGTGTTTTTATAATTTAATGCGTTTTCAGGATGGCTGAAATATTCGTTTAAATGTTTCAATCCCTGATTTTCTCCGCCTTGGAAACAGGTCCAGTGCGGACTATTTCTTGATTGAAGCTCTTTTAAATCTAAAAAAAATTCTTTTTGAACAGGTTCAAAATATTTTGGTATTTTTTCAATTTTATTTTTTAAAACCCTGAGAGTAAGCTTTTTTTCAACTTTCTTTCTAAAATCGGTAAAAATCATGTTTCTATTTTCAAATAATTTAAAAGTAGCTTCAAACTCTGTTAACGTAGAATCTTTAGTTGAAATTAAATGAATAGCTGAAGATCGTGCCATTTTTTGAATAGCCTGGAACTGAATCTGTTCTTCAAAGTTTACATCTTCTTCGATGTAAACTTTTTGAATATTGTTATTAACTTCATTCAGAATAAATTCAGGTAAAGTGATGTTTGTAATATAAAGCTTTTGGCTAAATGCCTTTAACTGCAAATTAAGGTCGACTAAAGATTCAATCAGAAACTGCTGACGAAAATGTCCGGTCCGTCTGACTAAGTCTCTCCAGCTGACGACAAATAAAATTTCATCAGACTCTTCACAGGCCTGACTCAATAGCGGAAAGTCACTTAGTCTTAAATTTCGCGTAAAACAAAATAGAGATCGCACGGTTTGAAAACAATAACTGCTTCCATCTTAATTTTACATCGACTAACGTTTATTTTTGCTAATCGACAATAAATCTTAGCTTTTTAGACGCAAACGTATGGGTCCCCGAAAGTCGCTTGGGTCTACGACTTTTGATTTTTGAAGAATCTCTATGACTCCTTCTGAAACCAATAACCGAGCCGCTTGGCGAACCATCTCCATCACTTTAACATCTTGCTTTTCATCGTCTTGTAAAATTTCTGATGGGCAAATGGTCTTACCTGTTGATCTGAGCTGAAGCAAGTCTACAATTTTTATTTTAAATTCGGTGATTCTTTTTTGACTGGCCCCTTTACTTTGAGCCCGGCAGCGATCGCTGCAAAATTTGACTTGATCCCAGTTCTTTTCCCATTTTTTGCGGTATTCGAAAGAACGACCGCATAATTCACAAATTTTTTCTTTATTTGATTGCGAAATCGATTTCATTTTTAGACTCTTTCTGAAGTTAGCATAGCTTAACATCATTTTCTTCAAAAGCGAATAATTGGTTAAGTCCGGCCTTTGGCAGGGCCAAGAACTTTTTAATGACTTAAAAATATTTTTAAACCAAAGGCCGCCGCCGAGGTACCAGAACTTTCTTCGTTTCACGCGTTCTATCAAGAAATATATGCTCCGTTTTAAGATGACCCAGGCTCTGTGGTACCACTTCATTTTCTTAAAAAAGAAAACAAACCCGTCTACATAATTTTACAAAAAGATACCTTTCTATTTATTGACGATATTTTAAAAGGCACAGATTTTACGATGTTAACCCCGGGTCGCGGTTCGGGCTATATCGAATGCCATCTTTTGATGAAGGACGCAAAGCGATCACTACTCCCTGTTTTTTCTGAGGCTATAAGTAACAGTCGTGACGATCAGAAATACATCAACGCCACCACGCAAATAAAAGAGTTCGCTGATTTTCTGCGTGTGCCGCTGAAGCTAGACATGTCGGTCGACGCTTAGCAAATATCCGCCTTTTTTTATAGTGGCGGATATTCGACTTATAAGCCCGATGTTCGGAACAGCAGTCAGCTAAAAATCACATCTAATAAGGCCCAACCTAGTACCATTTTTGAATAAGCAGTGTACAAAGCTCATTAAATTGAAGGTACCTGTGAAAAATCAACAACTTAAACGAATAGTTTTTGTTATTACGAAATTGATATGGAACGGCGAAAGAAGTACTACCGACTTATCTTGGTCATTCCTAGTGATAATAGCTATATCGGAGTACGCAACGCCTCTAGGAGGTCAAAATGAAAAAAGTAAAACGTCCTAATAAAATAAGTAAAACTCCTCCACCTGGCTGGCCATCGGAAAAACAATTTAAACAAATCGATAAAAAGCTTAGCAACAAACCAGTATCAAAAATGTTGCCTGCTAGTGCAGGTGCTGTTGAACGCACAAAACATGAATTATGCGCTCACTTCATTAAGTACCGAGCTAACGCCGACATAAGCCAACGTGAACTGGCGCATCGATTAGGAGTAACCGATTCTAGGGTTAGCGAAATCTTACATTACAATCACGAACGCTTCACAATCGACAAACTACTTGATCTGTTAGCTAAGATTCACCCTGACGTTAAACTAAAATTCGCTTAAGCCTCATCGCGCAAGCACATTCTGTTGGGTTGATTTTAAATGTGAGTGTTTGCCACAAATTGAGGGTTGAAAACCTTCGGCAACTGAATCGTAAACACGCAACCCTTTCCTGGTAAATTTCGAGCCCGAATCGTTCCGTGATGAAGCTCAATGGCTTTTCGAGCTAACGATAAACCTAAGCCAAGTCCTTTTCGGTTTTCATTATTTTGGACAAAGGGTTTAAAAAGATCTTCGGGTTCATTGACCAAAAGACCTCCGCATTCGTCTTCGACTTCGACGATCACGTCATCACCCATCGAATAAGCGCGGATTTGAATTTGACCGCCGTCACGCGTGTATTTCATCGCATTTTGAATTAAATTTGAAACGGCCGAATCAAAATACTGGGCATCGGCCTTAACATTTAAATCCGGATTAATATGAACTTCTAATATTTGTCGTCGCGCTTTGGCTTCGACATTGGCCGTCACGATCAATTGATCAAGAAGCAATAATAAGTTGATGTTCTGAATATCGAGTACGGGTTTCCCCGCTAAAAGCTTAACTTCGGCCAGCGATCGTGCGATCAGTTCTTCCATTCGTTTTAAACTTCGCTCCATCACTTGACCGACGTTTCCGGATAAACCGACTTCGCCACTTTTCATTAGTTGGAATGAGATCATCGCAGTTCCAAGTGAATTTCGAAGTTCATGCGCGAAAAAACCACACCGCTTTATTTCGTCATTTCTATCTTGCAATTCGCGAAGCTTTTCGTATTCCGTGACGGCGCCGGCGATCGCAACGTCTAGACATCGATTCAAACTGCGAAATTCTAAAGAATCGATATCAAACAATTTCTTAACCGCAAGCCCGGTAATGGCCTGACACAAAGATCCATATGTATGAACAACATGCGACAACGTGTAACCCAGTCGAAATAGTTCAACGCCAAGGGCTCCGCCTGATTTTGCAATCACAACGTCACCGGGGTGACCCGATTCTGTGGCCATAGCGACCTCGTCAGAGTCATTCGCGGCTTTTACTCGGGCTTGAGTATCTATATTCACCGCTGAGTAGGGCGATTTGTTATTTTCGGTATCTAGTATACCTACAATTTGTTGAAAGAAAATAGGAAGCCCCGCCTGCAGTTGATCTGAAGTTGGGCGTACCCCTGCAATCGATAGCGATTCTGTTTTTGCAATTTCAAGAATTTCATTCTTATGCTCTTTTAAGAAATCCAACAACACGCTTGAACCCTTTCTAGCTTGATCTGTCTAATTGGTGCTTGAAGATTTACTGCGATCCATCCACGGTGCCGGCTGTTCGGATGAAATAACACTGGATTGATCTGAAACTTTTTTTATGGGATGGTCAAGAACTTCTTCTTTTGGCACTTCGTAGTCATTGCTTTCATCTGGTAAGTACTCTAACCCCATTTCAAACTCGGCGCCCGCATCCGATTCAGAATCGCCGGGGCTGTCATCTTCTGGATTTGATGAAGCCGACTTCATTCGCATCGTGTATTCGCTTTCAGATATTGTATCTTCTAAACTTTTATCTTTACCCACGGTTTTCCCTCTTTACTTATTTAACATGGTTCATTTAATGTTTTAAGCCGTGGCCGTTTTCGACACTGGCGGCTTAGTCATATTCTCGATTAATTTTAAAAATTTATCCGAATTGGATCTTACGTTATTCACTTACATTTTCATATCTATCACAAACCGATAGCGTGCCTTTTTATCAAAAATATTTTTCCAAGCCGCATCAATCTGGGTCATTGGAATTTTTTTAATCTCTGGTTTTATTTTGTGAAGTGCACAAAAATCGATAAGTTCTTGGGTTTCTCGTATTCCACCGATTCCAGAACTTGAAAGCGAACTACGTGATTTTAAAAGTGAAAACGGACCCACCTGGTGTGGCTCGGTCACTTTTCCGATTCCCACGATACAAAGTGTGGAATTCATTTTCAGCATCGGAAGTAACTTCTCGATATCGTGCTGGTAAGGGATGGTATCAAGCATAAAATCAAAAGATCTTTTGTATTTCGAAAAATCAGTCGCGTCTTCGTTGAGAATAACGTTTTTTGCACCAAAACGGATCGCATCTTCTGTTTTATCTTTTGTCGTTGTGATCACCGTAACTTCAGCACCCATTGCCGTTGCGATCTTAACGCCCATGTGACCCAAACCGCCCATGCCGACGATCGCAATCTTTTGCCCTGGCCCAACACTCCAATGCCGTAGCGGAGAATACACCGTAATCCCCGCGCACATCATTGGCCCTGCCTCGGCCAAATCAATTTGATCCGGAATACGTATCACAAAATCTTCGTCGACGACGTTCAGTGTAGAATATCCGCCCTGCGTGATTGATCCATCACGGTCTTCGGCGGCGTAAGTTGAAACACTGCCATTTTCGCAATACTGCTCAAAACCATTTGTGCACGGATCACAGTGCCGGCACGAATTTACCATGCAACCGACTCCAACTTTTGAACCGACTTTAAATTTACTAACACTTGAACCGACGGCAACCACTTCGCCCGCAAGTTCATGCCCGGTGATCTGAGGATACTTGATCGGGCCCCAGTCCTGACGAATCGTGTGAATATCAGAGTGACATATTCCGCAATATAAAACCTTAATCGCGACATCTTTCGGCTGCAAAGCCCGTCTTTCTAACTTCATCAGCGTGTGATCACCTGTCGCATTGGTCGCCGCCATGCCTTCATAGGGAAACGGACCCAGTTCTATTTTTTTTACAACATCGTGATCTTTTTCATTTTTAAGCATGGCGCCACCTCGGCTTGATTGTTATTTTTTACGTAAAAGAATTGCGCCAAGACTACCCGCTGTGGCTCCGATTGCGGCCGCAATCGCTAAGCATTTCACTGGATTTTCTTTGACGAACTGTCTGCTTGATTCAACGTAGCTTGAAGACTCTTTCATCAATTTTTTTGCGCTGTCGGCAATTCTTTTTTCGCCGTCATGAGCTAAAGATTCAACTTTGGACTCGAATGAATTAAACTTTCCTTTAAAATCAGAGTGAGCCGGTCCTGCGTGATCTAAACTTTCTTTTGTCATGTTTGACATGGTATTTTCCTTTTTTTTAGCATTTCATAATTGAAATGCATTTGTTTTCTATTAAATAAAATGCAAAAGCAAATTTGTATTTTCTACTTTATAAACTGGGCATCGGATTTAACGACGACTTTGCCGTTTCTTCGCGTGACGCCATCCATGTCATAGTGCTGTTCGCGGTCGCTTTGAAACTGTTTTGAAGACGTGCTTTGATCTTTTGTTTTAAAAAGTTGGGCGCGTTCTTTGACGGTCAAAAGAATCTCTTCTTTCATCCGGAAAAACTCTTGCTGATTAACTAAACCAGATGCGTACCTAGCTGTTAAAATTTCAAGTGCGTCTTTACCTAGAAGCGTGTCTCTAAATCGACGATGTGAGGTATACGAATAGCCCCAGTTTCCGAATGAAGAGAAAACTAAAAGCACCATTCCAAGCCAAAGCATCCAACCCCATCCTGCGTACCAATCTGTCCAATAATAATTTACCATGAAGAACCTTCTTTCTTTGATCGTTTTAAGTAGCCCATTCAAATGGGGTTATTTTCGAGAAATCTTTTTTGATGTGCTTGGCCTGACTAATCACAAGGTCTTCACGAAACTTAATAATTTTTTGATCTTCGCAGTTTTTCTTTTTGGATAAAAATTTATCAAGTGTTTTTATCAAGACGGTCTCATTTTGAATTCGTCCGGCGATATCTTGTACGTCTTTGATATTTTCAAAATCGATCAAAAGACGATCTGGCAAAGAATTTAAACACTCTTGCTGGTAACGTAGTTTTTTAACTTTAATTCGAAATTTATGTATTTGCTTTACTTCACATGGATTTATTTTTTTTAAATCTTTGTTAATTTTAATGACAGTTTTTTTTAATTGATGATCCATTTGATCTTGTATTTTGTACTTATTTTTTTTGCTTTCTATCAGCGATAGTTTTTGAGCCAGCTTAAGAACTCTTATTTTATCATGCTTTAATGAGATGTCTTCCAATGAATGAGCCGCTTTTTTCTGCGCTTTCACTTTTTGCAAATTAAAGAATTTTGAAAATAGATTTAGCTTTTCACCTTTGAGTTTTTGTTCGTTCAGCCGACTAAAAGCCGTCGCCTCAACCTGTAAGTCACGCAGCGGTCCTAAACTTTTACGTACTTTTTTTATCAGGTAAACGATACTGTTTGAGCCATGAGTTAGATTAATGCTATTAATTAACGTTAAAATGGCTTCTAATTTTTGAGTCGAAATACGTAGTTGGTGAATATTTTTTGACGACTGACTGTCCTTGGCTAAATGAACTTTATCTTCATACTGTTTCCAAGTTGTTTTCAATGATTTGCTTAAAGCGTGACTTCTTTCCATTTAAATAACCACGGCTTTCGTTTTCATTTCTTGCTTTAAAAAATTAGTCATAAAGTCTTTTAAGAAGTTAGCCGAACGCTCGTTTGATAGATTATCGTTGGTTTCAAAAAGTTGGGCTGATTGGCCCAAATATGTTTCTGGCTTCTGCATTGTCGGCACATTTAAAAAGACTAAAGATTGAACCGCTCTATTCATTGGATTTATTGACTCAGCAAGTCCCACAGAAATACTAATCACAACCCCATCTTCGGAATCAAATTCGGGCTGACCATGATCTGGCGAAACGAACACAACACCATCATAAGAATGCATTCTAGATCGAAAATTCGTCCACGGTTTGGGTGTTTGATCTTGACGTTGCTGCTGATGCTTCGAAATTTTTGGAATTTTTGCGATCTCGAGCACTTCTAATATGACAGACTTCGGTGTGACGGCCATCAAAGCTCGGGCTACTTTTCGTAAGAATGATTCTTTACGTGGCTTTTTATTAATAATAGCTAAGTCATTATTTTTTTTCATAGAATATCCTTGGGGTTACTGAAAAATTTTAAGATTATTTTCGACATTCATGACACCTGGAGCATTCCAAGCGGCATGGCGGGCCACGTCACTTTCAGCAAAGGAATGAACTGTTCCAGATAAAGTTATTTTATTACCCTGAACAGAGACTAAAATATTTTTTCCTTCTTCTTCAGCCGTTCGTTTTAGCGCTTGCTCAATCAGCGTTTTAACATCGGCGGACTGGATTCTTTCTTTGATCGTTATGCCATTTGTGACGCCCGATACTCCTAAAAGTTTACTGACCGCATCCATGGCAGCTGCTCGTTGGTAATGCCAATCGGCTTCACCACTTAAAGTAATCCACCCTTTTTCGACCGCGACACGAAGATGCTCAGGAACCATATGACTGTTTGCTAATGCTTCTAACGCGGCAACGGCAATATCTTCATCTGTTTTATCGAAAATACTTTTGACTTGAAGTTCATCGGCAACGGCGCGAACACCGCCAACTCTTTGCGTGGCTTGTTCGGCTGCGCGTTTTTCGATGTAATGGGGCACGCTACCGCTTAATGTGACGATCCCCTTGCTGGCAATCACTTTGACCTCTGAAGAATTCACGCTCGGGTCCCACATCAATTCGTTGATAACGTCTTGTTTGACTTCAGCATCTGATTTTCCGAATAAATTAAACATACAAATTTTCCTTCTATTAGAATTATTCAACTTCTGAACAATCCGGTTGATTACTGAACGACTCTTAATAAATTCGTCACATGCATAACGCCCGGGGCATTCCAAGCCGCACTTCGTGCATCTTCGATTTCTGCACTTGAGTCTAAATCTCCGCTCAATGTGACCGTGTTGCCAAGAACGGCCACGGTGATATTTTTACTTTCAACAACGGCTGACCTAGCCAAAGCCTCTTCAATTCTTAATTTAATATCTGAGGGTTGGGCTTTTTGTTTGATCGTGATGCGATTACTTACGGCCACGACACCTAATAATTGCATGACTGAATTTTTTGCTGCGTTTCTTTGGTATTCCCATTCAGCTTCGCCGGTTAAGGTAACCCAACCTTTTTCGACGGTGACTTGGATTCCTTTCGGAACAGAATAATTCCAATCAAAAGCGTTTAAGGCCATTCGAGCAATTTCTTCATCCGTGCGCTCGTTAGGTTCTAAAAGTTTCACTTCGATTTCTTCGGCCACAGCACGCACGCCACTAACGCGTTTTGCAGCCACTTCAGCGATTTGTTTATCTGAATAATGCGGAACAGTACCACGTAGCGTAATGACGCCATCATCTGCCGTGACGCTGACATCGCTAGAAATCAAACTTTGATCCCAATTTAATTCATTGATCACATCTTGTTGAATTTGTGCGTCTGTTTTAGTTGAAAAACTTTCCATCAGTTGATTCCTTTTGTTAATCACAAAGTTTATCAACTGCAAACTTAAACCCACGGTCAAATAGAACTGCAACGAGCTGTTAAGAGTCGAGGCTCTAAAAAAAGGATTTATTCCGTTCGCCGTGACAATATGTCACACGAAAATATGAACCTAATAATACGTATCTAATGATGTCGAATTTAAAGATTGGCCCCAACCCACTTGAAATTCTAAAGCGACAATATTAATTCGGTCTTGATCAATGTTAAGACCCGTCATCATTCGCGCACCGACGCGACCAATGAATTTATTGCCGAAGCCAAATTCATGCAAAGCCTGAACGCCTGCGAACTGCGCGTCGGCTTGATTCGAATTGAATTTTTCTGCCGCATTAAAGAATTGATCAAATACGACACCCGCTTGCAATCGATTTCGAAATTGAAACCGGGCTGCCGCTTCGAATAATCCGTTCGCAGGTAATTTATTTGTGGCGTAGTTAGTCGCAAAAACTTGTGACTGCATCCCGAAGCCCAGATCAAAAGCTATCGATAGATCCTTTGAAACGTAAGAACCTAATAAGCTTACGGTAGAAGGAGTTCCATCAAAATTGACGTAGGAGCTTCCAAAAATAGACCCGATATTAGTTGCTAGAAATACAGCTAGGCCTCGGTGAATCGTCACCCTGTTAAACTCTTCTTGTTTTGTATTTACATCGACCAGAGGCTCTATCATTTCAGCGCCCGCGTAAGAAAAACAAAGTAAAGTCAGAATAAAATATTTGCAACGCACGACATCCCTCTTTTTCGAAAGCGAATAAACTATCTATATAATGTCTGAAGCAAAAGTAGGTCCAAGTTTCAAATCGTCGACGGACCAGGGGCCAGTGAATTGATAAATAGGCTTTGTGATTAAATGTCTCAAATCAAATAAATAAGTCTCTTTTTTTTTCAAAAATCGGCGCAGATCGTTTCAGATGAATTCCATCATGGACAGACCATTGCAGAGTTTATCGTTGTCATTAACTAATTAAAAATGAACGGAGACGAGCATGTTTAAATTTTTTGAAAAATCAGATGCGCAAAATCCAAAAGAAAACGTTGAAGAACTGGATATTAGTCGCTGCACAACGACTCCCGCAGTCAACGCTTCCAAAGTACTACCCAGCCAGATCAAATTAAAAATAGAAGACGCTTTAAAAAGAGCGGCTGCAAGCGATAGCCATTCAATCACGGTCGATGTTCAGGGTGAACAGGTCACTTTGAACGGAACCGTTCACTCTTTAACAGAAAGTTCTGAGGCTCAACTAGCGGCATGGATGGCTCCGGGAGTTTCAACCGTCGTGAATAATTTAAAGATTTCAAATTAAGTCCGCTTACAGATGAAGATTCTACGAGCCCATCCCCGCTTTTTTATTTCATTCGTGCTTGGATTTGCAATGCTGTTGGCTTTACCCTATTTTGGTATCACGAATAAGATATCGCAAGCGATCATCGGCTACGACACGGCGATTTTAATCTATATGGTCTGGGCTTTGTCGCTGATGGCTAAATCTGGCAAAGAAGAAATTCAACAAAGAGCCCTGACGCAAAATGACGGCAAATTTGCGGTGTTAATATTAGTTTTTATGGCTTTGCTTTTTTCGATGATCGCGATCTTTGTCGATCTGTCTTCAGTAAAAAACTTAATCGGCCGCGAAAAATATGAACGCTTAATAATGTCGGTCATCACGATTGTGCTTTCGTGGTGTTTTTTGCAAGTCGCCTTTTCGCTTCATTATGCGCACGACTATTTCTATGAAACTCAGCATCGACGTGCGGGCGGACTTATTTTTTTACCAGCAAATGAATCTCCGGATTATTTCGACTTTTTGTATTTCTCGATCGTTCTAGGGGCGACGGCACAAACAGCTGATGTGACTTTATCTTCGAAAAATATGCGTCGAACGTGCCTGTTTCATTCGATGATCGCGTTTTTTTTCAACACAACTTTATTGGCCATTACGATTAACATGGCTTCGGGTATACTATAAAAAAGGGGTTATAATGCGACACCATTTGGGTTTGTGGTTCTATGGTTGGGGGCGCATTATTATGTTTGCCAGCATCGTACTTATTTTAAGCTTACTTGCAACATGGTACCACATTTCACCACTTGTCAAAAATAGTGAAATGATCAATACCAACAGATCAATTGAAAATTGATCTTAGGAGGCGATGTACAGCGAGTAACGGCGGTGAAAAATGAATGATTGGGAACCTTATCTTATTGCCACAGCCGTGGGCTTACTGGTTGGGATTGAGCGTGAAAATTCGAAAGGTGACGAAAATGCATTGGGCGTAAGAACTTTCTTTTTAATTAGCCTGTTGGGCGCTGTAGCTGGCGCACTTGAAAATTCATGGATGAGTACCGCCATTACCGTCTTCGCTTTAGGTTTGATTAGTCTATCTTATGCCATGCAAATTTTTGAAAAAGCAGAATTACGAAACATTGGCTTTACCACCGAAGTGGCCGCCGGGCTTGTCTTTGCCGCCGGTTATTTGGCCCATCAATCGCCAGTGTTGGCAGCCGCACTAGGGCCCATCGTTGCCGCCATTCTTTTTTCTAAAAAAAGTTTGCATCGTTTTATCCATCTGATTAATTCATCCGAAATCAAGGCCGCCATCACGCTTTTGCTAATTGCCGTTGTCGTAATTGATTTAGCGCCAGATACCGTTCTGGATCGCTGGGGCTTATTTAATCCAAGAAATTTTGGCTACATTATCTTGACGTTAGCTTCGCTTGAGTTTTCAAGTTACGTCATCTTAAAATTAGTCGGCGAAAAAAATGGCTCACTTTTAATCGGTTTTTTAGGCGGCTTCGTATCTAGCACTGCGGTTGTGCTTTCATCAGGCCGGCAAGCGACGAAAAATCCCGATTCGTGGCGTACATTTGCCGTTGCGACCATCGCGGCTGAACTGGCATCACTGGTTGAACTTCTGATCATCATCTTTTTAATTTCACGACCGCTTCTGATGCGTGTGGGGCCCACGATTGCCATAGTCATTCTGATTGGTGCTTGCGCCTTATTAATTTTAAGGCGCAAAGATCAAATCCAAAACTCAGAATTGATCCTTAAATCGCCCTTAGATTGGAAAGGCGTACTTCGTTTATCTATTTTATTTGCGTTGGTTTTAGTGTTAATCACGGTCACAGAGAATTGGCTAGGGCACGAAGCGACTTATAGTTTATCCTTTTTAACAGGATTATTTGAACTGCATGGAATCACTTTTGCCAATGCGACCTTATTCAGCAAGAATCAATTAACCCTGCAAATGACAAACACATGCTTATCTTTAGCGGTAGCGGCTAGCCTTATTGCTAAAATTGCTATCAGCTATAGCTTAAACCGTGGCCGCTTTTCTTTAGTTCTTACAGCTGTATTTTTAGCGATGATTGCTGTTATTGTCGCGTCTTATTTCATTTATCAGCTCGAATATTTCCAAAACTTCTTCTAAAGGATTTTTTATGTGCTTTTCAGCGACAGCCAGCCTAATCGCAGGCGGGTCTTTAACAATTATGGGAGCGGTATCGTTAAAAAAAGTTAAATCGAAATCCGAAATTCTTTTTGCTTCGATTCCTTTGCTCTTTGGAATCCAACAATTAATCGAAGGTATTTTGTGGCTAAGTATCTATCGTGAATACGCAGGCGTGCAGTCTACGATGGCCTATCTATTCACTGGTATTTCGCGCGTGATATGGCCCATCTATGTTCCATTGTCGGTCCTTGCGCTTGAATCTGTAGCATGGCGCAAAAAGGCAATTTTATCTTTTCTGCCTGTGGGGGTAGCGTCTAGTTTATACCTTTTATACTTTATAGTGACCGATGGTGTCTCGGCCGAAGTCGTCGGTCATCATATTGTTTACTGTTCGTCACATCGAATTCCTTTTTTGAACCTTGTTTTTTACGTGGCGGCAACATGCCTAAGTTGTTTTTTTTCAAGCCATCGATATGTTCGCATTTTTGGCGGGCTATGCATTTTGGGTTTCGCTTCGGCCTATCTAGTAAGCGAAATCGCCGCGTTTTCAATTTGGTGTTTCTTCGCCGGGCTGATTAGCTTCTATATCTTATTTCATTTTAATGTTAGCGCTCGAAAATGCAAATTTAACAATTAAGTCATTTACCAAAGATTCGATTGCCTGCCGACGCACAAAATATCAAAGACCACTTTCTTTCGATGTCGATCCCTTATTGATACGCAAGTGGCTTAGTTCTAACTGAACTGGTTAGAACTAATTTAATTTTTATTAATCAATATTTAGTTAAGCTTAGATTTTCTACTTCAACCCTTTTTTCAATCGGATCTGTCGAAACAATGAGACAAAAATTAGAACACAAGGATTCCAGTGGCTTTCTGCCGAACTAGAACCGCTTTTCACGCCAGCAAAAAAGCCTTCAAAATATTCCCCCTTCTCTTTTCTAAGGTATGCCGTTACCAATTTTTGCACATAACCTTTTTTCGCAGGGTATATTGCAACTAAGAAATCACTTCCCCAACTTGGACCTTCTTGTTCCCATCTATCGTTAAGCCAGTAAGTGTAAAGGTCAGACTCTTGCTTATTAAACTTAACTGTTTTTTACTTTTGTTATTTTAAAATTAATTTTTGCAGTAAAATCTGTTTTCTTTTTTTCAAAAGTCCAATCTATTTTTTCGTATATCGTCTCAATCTTTGAAAAATCGACTTCAAGTGCTTTCCCAGTTTTAATTTATCTTGGCAATAACTTATCAGCGTGCTTTTTTCTTTTACATCGGCACCAACTGAATCCGGAAATTTAAAAACAGATAGTTTGTCTTTAAATTTAGGACTTAACTCTTGCGAAAATGAAGTTGAGTAATGCAAAAATAGTATATCGCTTTATTTATGTGTTTGTGATAACGAATGCATTATCCGTTGGTTTACAAAAACAACCCACCAGCGGCCGCACTGATAAGCACTACACACCAAGCCGGCGTCTTCCAAAACATCAATAGTAGAAAACAAAAAACCGCTAACGCAAAATCTTTCGAATTGAATATAGCACTTGTCCAAACCGGGTCATAAAATGCGGCGATCAGAAGCCCGACGACGGCGGCGTTAATCCCCTGCATGGCCAAACGCGCTTTTTTAAATTTTCTGAAATACTCCCAAAAAGGAATCGCGCCCAACACTAAAAGGAACGCCGGTAGAAACGCGGCCGCTAAGCACAAGATGGCTCCAACCCAGCCCGAAGGTGATGTGTTTGAAACGGCGCCTAGGTACGCCGTGAATGCGAACAGCGGCCCTGGGATGGCCTGCGCCGCCCCGTAACCAGTCATAAATAATTCTTTAGAAACCCAACCCGTTTGTACAACTTCTTTTTGTAACAGCGGAAGTATGACATGCCCACCACCAAAAACCAAAGACCCCGCACGGTAAAAACTGTCAAACAGATGAAGCCATTGCTGATCGCTTGATTTTGCGATCACGGGAACAACCATTAGAAGTAGAAAAAATAGCGAAAGAAAAATAGCGCCGGACGTGCGACTGACTGAAATATTTAAAGGGAAATGAACGGGCTCTTCTTTTTGACGAAGAAAAATAACCCCGAATACGCCTCCTAAAAGAATGATAAAAAACTGAATTGCGCTGACCGGCAAAAACGCAACAACACTGGCCGAAAGAACGGCGATGGAGGCGCGCTTTTTATCAGGGCAAAGTTTGATGGCCATGCCCCAGATCGCTTGAGCCACGACGGCAACGGCCACAACCTTAAGACCATGTAACCATGATCCGCCAACATGAAACCAAGAAATTCCAAGTCCAAATAAGATCAAAATCAACGCCGACGGAAGGGTAAACCCAATCCACGCGACGATGGCCCCTAAATAACCCGCCCGACTTAAACCGATCGCAATACCCACCTGACTGCTTGCAGGGCCTGGTAAAAACTGACAAAGCACGACCAAATCTGCATACGATTGATCGTTAATCCATCGTCTTCGGTTTACAAATTCTTCGTGAAAATAACTGATGTGGGCCATGGGGCCACCGAACGATGTTAGTCCCAAACGTAAAAAAACTAAGAAAACTTCAATTAAGTTTTGCATGAATTAAAACCCGACCGAAATACCGCCCACCAAAATCGTTTGCTTATAAGATCGATTGTTGGTCGTCGTGTTAAAGTTAGAGCTATTATCTGTGGTACTGGCATCTAAATTTAATTTCCAGTTTGCATTTAGCAGATAACCAATTCGAAGTTCGGCAAATGTTCTTTTGTCTGTTCTCGCAAAAGTATCAGCCGTGGCTTTAACGTAATTTCTCTGTTCATAACCTAAGGATAACGCAAAGATCCAAGGAAGTTCTAACCGCGTGTAATTCGCATTGGCACCAAAAGCCTGGTAACTAGAACCCAAAGTCGAAGTATCTTGGTATTGCAGTTTCGTAAAGTACGGAGCGAACGAAAATGAATTAGCTGACCATTCTGACGAAGCGCTTAGCGCCACTTTAGATTGCGAGCCCGTTAAATACGAATAAGTTGTCGTTACATTCTTTATATTTTGACTTGATCCCGACAAGCCGTAAAAAGAATTCCCATCACGTAACGTTAATTCTAACGTCCCGCCTAGCGAATTAGAAAATGCCGGTCCTCCGTAAGTATCTTGATAATATTCAGGCGAAAGCCTGAATCGGTAAGCATCAAAATAATAAGAAAGTGGAATCACTAGGTCGTGATAGTTAAAATTTGAACCGGTGTTTTTTTGAAAGCTGGTCGCCGAAAAAGCATAGTCAGCACGCACTTCAAAGTCAGAGTTAGCGTAAAACTGATAACCTAAATTTAGGCGTCCTTGGGTTTGGTTGTCGCTACTGATTTGATTTGAAGTTAGATCGGCTTCCGTTTGCGGATTTGAATTCGAACCGTAATTAATTTCAGCGTAACCTGAAAAACTTTTTTCTTTTTTTACTGCGCTTTCTTTTTCGGCAGTCTTACTTTGATCTGACAAAACATCGGTTAAATCTTTTTGCTCGGCGAAATCAGCTAGAAATAATTTATTCTTTAATCCTAAGACTTTTGTTTTTAAATGAATCGGCACTTTTTCGATATTGATTTTAACCAATAAAGCTTTCGCCGCGGCGGGATTATTTTGCGCTACGTACACCAAAGAATTATAATACAGCGCCACCGGAGAAAGCGGACTATTCAGCTGAACCACTTTCTCATACCCGGTATGCGCTTCATCATATTTTTTATCGCGTTGCCTTAAGACCGATAAATTAAACCACGCCATCGCATCATTCGGATTCCTTTGTGTGCGTGCGATCCAGTAGTGAATATCTTGAACGGGTGACGATGGTGCCAGTGTCGTCTGAGCCTGCGTGAGTGTTTGAGTAAAAAAACCCGCCATTAAAATTGATACCAGAATAAGACATCTCAAATTGCGACTCCCCCACCAAGTATCCGGTTAGCGACTACGTTAGTCTTTAAAAAAAAGTTGAAACTGCGGGAACAAGTCTATCGTCAGGATCGTCTTAACTTTGAAAGCAATGAACGTATCAAAAAACTAACAAGAAGGAGTCTTCATGTTCAAGAACGTATCCATTACAATTATAAGTGTGATCGCTTTATCGTTACCGGCCTTAGCTGATCGCCAGGACTTTAATAAAATTCCTGATAGCGTAAAGGCCGCCTTAACGACCGCCGCAACAAGTTTAGGTTATGACCTTTCAACCGAAGCCGGACGAAAATCTTTTGGCGATTATTTGAAATCTAAAAAAGATGCTTTAGCGACGGCGCAAGGATTTGATTTAACCACTGAAGCCGGACGAAAAGCATTACGTGCATACGTTAAAAGTCAGGCCGATGCCATCGCCACCGCCCAAAATTTTGATTTAACGACGGCCGCTGGTCGTGATGCCTTACAAGCGTACTTAGTTGCTCACGGAAATTACGCGTTACTTCAAGGGGGTTCGGGCAAAGGCGACCATGATAAAAAAGATCGCGCAGGCCAACCGCCTCCTCCGCGTGATAAATTTAACGGTAATTCATCTGGATCAACAGCTGGAAGTCCTAGTGGTGCAGCAGGGTCATCTTCAAGTTCATCAGGACCTTCATCATCGAGTTCATCGACGGGATCACACAGCCCACCTCCACCGCCACCTTCAGAAGGACACGGACCTTCAAATCAAGGCAGTGGTCAACGCCACTAAATTAGTGAAATACTTAGTAAGTAAAAGATCGGCAGTTCATTTCTGCCGATCTTTATTTGTAATCAAAGGAAATGACGGACACGGATGAGCGTTGAAAAAATAAATTGGATTTCGGTAATTGAAAGAGTGCTTCGTAACGAACGCCCTGCTGTGACCGAATTGATTCAAGCGGCTCAAACCCCTTTATTCACATTTTGCTTTCATCTATGTAAAAATAAGCAACTGGCCGAAGACTTAACCCACGATGCTCTTCTAAAAAGTTTGTCGTCACTAAGCCAACTGCAGAATCAAGAGTCTTATTTGCCGTGGGCCAAAAAAATTGCACGCCATCTTTTTCTAGATTATTTAAAAGCGTCTGAAAATTCTAAAGTGCATTTGCAATTTGATGAACTTCCCGAATCAGCCGATTTCACCCAAGATCCCATTTCGGTTGAACAAATCCATGCCAGTCGCACGCTTCAGCTTTTAGATGAAGAAGATCGTACACTCCTTATCTTAATTGATATCCAAGAGATGAGCTACGAAGACGCGGCCGTCACTTTAGATCACCCCATTGGCACCATTAAATCGAAACTATCAAGGGCGCGGGATAAATTTTCGGTTCTTTATAATGATAATGGAACAAAATCACTGGCTGATTCGTCTATTCGACAAGAGCTAGAACTTAAAAAAAAGATTTCTAACTAAGGATAGCTAAAATGCACGATGATCAGAACCAAAATGAAACGCCCTCTGGTTTAAAAGCTTTACGGTCTGTACCGCTACAGCCGTCAGCTTTTTTAGCAACGCGGGTGCAACGTAATTTTGAATCGTCTGCGACTAGGCCCAAATTAGATCAGAAAAAAAACAAGGCTTCATTTCTAGTCGGTACGGGCTTGATGGCTTTGGCTTTAGTCGTGGTAGGATTTTGGCAATTAAACGCCTTCATTCCACCAACAAAATCTAACGAGCCCGTGTTCGCATTAGGCAAACCCTATTTAATCCGCATGGATATTCGTGAAATATCACACGCCGAAATCGCTTACGCCGAAATCTCTTTGGGCGGAGACAATATTCAATTTTCTTCAGAAAAATTTAAGCATATTCAAAGAGATAAAACAATTCGTATCGCGGCCAAAAGCTTTTCGCAAAAACAGTATTTGCCAGTCGTCGTTGAAGGTGTGGAAAATGGAAAAGCCCAAGTGACTGTTAGATTTTATAATGATCGGCACGAATTGGTCACAACGCGCCAAATGGACTTAAATTTTATGGGACCAAAAACATGAAAAATAAAATCGTATTTTTAATCTTAATCAGTTTACCGTTCATGGCAAAATCGCAAGACGTTATCATGGCGACAACAAATGATATTAAGGAATTTGACCAACTATTAGAAAAAAACTCAGACCTTCAGAAAAAAGGTGATGTTAAAAATAACCCAATAGATCGAAAAGCCAATCCACGCGACCAGTTCAACGCGGCTTCGCACGGCGCGGCCCCGATTCCACCCGCGGTCAACCGGCCTAGCGGCGGCCCACCGCTCCCACCAACTTCTGGCCCATCAGGATCGGGCGAGACGCGCCCGCCTGATTTGCATGGGCAACCGCCTCCACCGCCTGCGGGACAGCACGGACATTAAATTTAATATGCGGCTAAAGCATTCGTTACTGATTGAAGCAAAAGGCTTAGCTCATTTTTCAAAACAGTGTCCATATCACGTCTTTTTGTACTGAACGACCCCAGTTATTTATTGCGCGTCATCGTCGGCTTTTGTGCCGCGTATTCAGATGTTCTTTCTGCTTTTCATTGTAGCTATCCCAGTTACCGTCATGTCTTACGGGCATCTAAACTAAGATCTGGCCTTACAAATTGTGCCGGCGATGATGGTTTCATTTATCGTTTTTGTTTTCGGAAATTCGCAGAACTTTTACCGAGGCATGGTCAAACGTTTTGAAACCGAGAACGCCTTAATTTTACAAAAAGAACATTTAGAACGAACATTTACAATTTTAGAAGAAATAAAAAATGAAGCCTTAGGTCAAATGACCGACGGAGTGGCTCACCAGATTAATACTCCGCTAGGGATTATTCAACTTTATGACTGAATAATTATTACGATGCTGTGAAAGATCAAAAAATCCGAAAATTACCATTGCGATGTAAGATTTAAACACCCACGTGCAGATCGCTATTGAGGATAACGGCAAAGGTATCGATAACGAAACCCAAGAAAAACTTTTTCAACTTTTTTTTACGACGAAAACAATTGGCCAAGGTACGGGTTTGGGTTTAAGTGTTTCGCACGGAATTATTAAAGACCATGGCGGATTACTACAGCTTGATACCACCAGCACCAACATCCGCTTTCTTTTCACGCTACCTAAAATGCCGACGTCATTTTAAACTTCGCAAGCGACATCTAACCCTTTATAAGCTGAATCAAAGTTATTTCTGACGTTGTTCCTAAACGGAGCGGCGGGCCCCAGTAGCCCGTTCCGATATTTGTATAAACCCACATCGGGCCTGATTTTTTTAAGCCTCTATCGTAGCGCTGAAATAATTTAATCGCGTAATTCCACGGAAAAAATTGACCCGCATGCGTATGCCCCGAAAGTTGTAAGTCAAAAAAAGCCGAAGCCCGATCTGCAATATCCGGCTGATGGGCTAACAGAATTTTTATATCTGACGTAGGACTTCCTTTCAAAGAAAGTTCAACGTTCGGGCCCCCATGCGGGTGAATATTTCGACCGGCAGGATCGGTGACGCCCGCAAAAAGAATAGATCCTTTTTCGTTAGAAATTAACGTATGCTGATTCATTAAAACGTTCATTCCTATTTTTTTAAAATGACCGATCCATTTTTCACTATCATGAATGAATTCATGATTTCCCGTCACGTAAAGCGCCGGAGTTTTTTCTGAAAGTCGGGCCAGAGGTGCTACACGGTGGTGATATTTATCAAAATCGCCGTCAGCGATATCACCCGTTAGCACGACAATGTCAGCATTTAAACTAAGAACTTGGTTCACGATATTTTCGACGTAAGTATGGTCGATTCCAGGACCCGCGTGCAAATCACTAATCTGCGCGATCAAGAAATTTTCTAATCCCGCCGGCAAAGATGGGATCGGAATTTCGACCTTAACAATTTGCGGGCCTTGTAAAGCCTTCCAGTAGCCAATGACTAAAAACAGAACCGCGACACCCATCATGCTGAGTGTCGCCGTGTTTGAAAATGCCCCTACAGCTAAATTAGGATTTAAATAACTAAGTGGAATAAATAAAATATCACGAACAAGCAGCTGCGCCAGTAATAATCCCAAAAGCCCCATCGCGAAATAGGTGCAGCCTCTGATTATTTTATCAATGCGATCTGGAAGTTTTGCGTTCCAAACCAGCGGATACAAAAGAATCGACCCAAGAATAACGCCCGACACAACCCAAGAAGATGATCCGATACCCGTTAGGCGAAAACCGAGAAAAACAAAAAGCCCCAGTAAAACCGCAATGGCAATCATTAAAAAACGATTCAAAACAAACCTCGTTGACAAGAAAAATCAGTTACTTTGATTCATATCTTGTTCTTGCTCGTACGAAACATCAAGTCGCCATTTATTTAATAGCAATTGTCTGTCATGCATCTGTTGCCGGTCGTTCAAAGTCATATTCTTACACTGATCATCTGACGCACTTAAGGGTGCATAACGCTCGTTTGAGCATTTGTGAATTGGCACCTGTAAAAATTGATCCACGTCTTTAAATGCGCCGTAAAAAGTTTCTTCGCTTCGGTCTAACTGCCCATCATTGTTTCGGTCGACGCCGTAGAAAGTTTCCTTAGCGTAAGCTAAATGCTCGGGGATAACTCGGTCGGGCTCTGCAAAATATAAAAATAAAGCTTTGGCCCGCGCCGTTTCTGGACTGATGCCAGTACCACCGGCCGTTGTCATATTTTCGGTCGTGTTCATAAACCGTTCGTAATAGGAGTACCATTGTTCGACCGTGTAAACATTTTTAGCGTAACCCTGTTTTCCTAAATAGATACCTAAGTGATTATCTAGTACGTACCATTTTCCATCCGTGCCACGAACGGTTGTGGCCACGTGATAGCGCCAGCCACTGATCGGCGCCCAGTTCGCTCCAAATAATTTCATCGTGCCGACTAAAAAAACTTTCCTGACCGAAGTCATATCAAGACCACGTTGATGAACCGCACCCGCGTAGTAATGGGCTCGCAGAAAACAGTAACCGATATCACCTTTAGGGTTATACTTTTTATTTAACCTGGCGCGATTATCTACGGCCGGGCTAAACTCGATCGAAGCAGCGGTTTCTTTAATTTGATCTGCCGTCAGTGCCGTCACCATTCCGGGTTCACGCGGTTCAGGTCGCGAAACAGAATTCATTCGTCGAATACGCGCTAAATTTCTTTCGTGAACCATTTTTGTAATCAACGTATTTTTATTCAGGTCACGGCCTTCAGCGCGGGCTTTTTCAGATTCTAATCGAGCCGCAGTCATAATTAAATTTAATTCGCGATCTTTAATGTCGTAAAGATCGATGCTATTGGATTCATTCAGATTCTGATCAAAACGATATTCTGGTGGGGTATCAGCGATGCGCGGATAGGTCATTTCGGTCGCCTGAGACGGATTGGCTAGGGTTACTAATAGGAGCGCTACAAATGTACTTAACGTCAGTTTATCCATGGCTTTAGTTAAAGCAAAGCTTAGACCGTAAACGGGTTCATGGTATCGATTCAAGCCAGCCTAGAATCGACACCATGAACCGGAGCGCGTTCTTGGTAGCGGGGTGTCCAAAAGATTGACGGAGTACAACCATCGATCAACCCCTGCTATTTGATTTCTAAAACCACCGGGCAATGATCAGATCCGAAAACGTCATTTCGATGATAACTGTTTTTCAATCGGTCTTTAAACTCTTCATTGGTGATAAACGAATCTATTCGCCATCCCACATTTTTTTCGCGTACACCGGGACGATAGCTCCACCATGTGTAGTGGCCACCGTTAGGTTCAAACTGACGAAAGGCATCGACGTAACCCTTTCCTAAAAATTGGTCCATCCACGCACGCTCTTCCGGAAGAAATCCCGCTGTTTTTTTATTTGCTTTCGGATTTTTTAAATCAAGTTCGGTGTGCGCGATATTCCAGTCGGCACACATCACGACATTTTCACCTTTTTTTCTAAGTGACTCTGCTTTTTTTAAAAATTTCTGACAAAACGCCAATTTAAATGGAAGCCTTGTGTGCTCACGCTGACTATTTGGAAAGTATGAATTGATTAAAGTAAATTTTGGATATTTTAAAATCATAACCCGACCTTCGCGGTCAAACTCTGGATCACCCAAACCCATCTGCACATCAAGGGGTTCTTTTTTAGAAAAAACGGCCGTACCGCTGTAACCCGGCTTTTCAGCGGGATTCCAAAAGGCATGGTATTTAAAAGGATTTTGATATTCTGGATCGAGTTGATCAGGCCTAGCTTTGATTTCTTGAACGCAAACGATGTCGGCTTTTTCTTGCTCGAACCATTTTAAAAAGCCGCCTTTTCCGCACGCACGAATTCCATTCACATTCCAACTGATTATTTTCATAACCAAATTTTAAACGCTTGTTTTTAATTAGGCAATACCGAATTACATGTGAATCAGGTGCAGACTTTTTTTAATTTGCGAGCGTTTACGATTACTGATTCCTAACGGAATTAAGCATGTGACTAAAGTTCTTTGCCCAGGCATCACGCCTAAAAACAAAGATTCACAGTGCTCAAACATCATCACGCAGCCAAGACCCGCACCATTGGCATCATCATCTAAACGAATCGCAGAACCCGCACCTTTTTGATAAACTTCATCCATGCGGTTCATAAGTTTAGTTAAATTAAGCGATCCAAATGGATCTTCACAAACAACAGCCAAGCGACTTTCATTTTGAAAAATTCGAATGACCGCATATTGGCCATCTTCGTATTTACAATTCACCTGACCACGATTAACAGCCTCTTTCGGGGCGTCAAACATCGCGTTCATGTAAAGTTCTTCTAAGATGGCTTCAACCGACTCTGAAACATTATCACTGCCGATCTGTGAGACGAATTGTTCGATCGATTTTTTTAATTCAGGTTTATCGGATGCAGATCTAAATTTAAATTCAAATTCACGGTGCACTTCGGGTAAAGAACCACGCCCACCTTGCGCAAAATACAAATTCGGATCAATCAGAATTTGGGATGATACATTTAAATCGTTAACAAAATGGGAATCTCTTTTTTGAACAAAACTTCTGAATTTATTTTTGGCCATCATTCCGACAACTTGGGATGGTTCAAAATCTTCAGACGCTAAAATACTTAATTGAGGATCTTTCGCACTTAAGTCATCTTGAACTAAGCTTGAGGCATCACAAATTTCAACTCTAGAGTCGATGTCTGCGGCGGCCATATCGACGCCATGAAACAAATTTGAATGCGATGGATACACTTTCACTCAGACTCCTTTTGAGAAAACACTAGACCTTTCTACAGTCTAGTGTTTTGATCACTTCTTGTTATCGGATAGCCTTGTCAATTTATATAGGGCATTTGCACTATTTCTGAGGTTTTTTTGAACTATTTTTAGGCAAGTCCAAGAATGACAAATAGAAATTCTCATAACAAAACAGCCCACGTTTCAAGTGGGTTAATAAGTCTCATTCAGCCAAATGTGACTGACTTTACGAATTCAATGAAACAACATTTGAAAAGACTGACCCAGGAGAACAGATGAAATTATCTCATGTTAAAATAATGCCGGCCATTATTGCTCTTATCGTTACGATGAGTTTCTATTTTTTAATTCCGCCCCCGGCAGCCGTTGACATCAATGCGTGGCGATTACTAGGCATCTTTGTCGGAACCATCGTTGCGATTATCGGTAAAGCCCTACCGATGGGAGGCGCAGCCGTCATCGGTATTTTATTAGTCGCGATTTCGCAAGTCACCAGCCCCGGAAACGCGGCTAAAGCGATGGGCGACGCTGTCAGTGGATTTTCAAACACACTAATTTGGTTGATCGGAATTTCTTTTTTCATTTCGCGCGGATTTATCAAAACTGGATTAGGTGCGCGCGTCGCTTATTACTTTGTGCGCGTGTTTGGTAAAAAAACTTTAGGCATCAGTTACGGACTTTCAGTGGCTGAACTTATTTTATCACCCGTCATGCCAAGCAATACCGCGCGTGGTGGTGGCGTGATGTATCCGATCAATCGATCGATCTCAGAATCGATGGGATCATTTCCAGACGAAGGATCAAGACGTAAACTAGGAGCCTTCTTAACTTTGGTAGCGTATCAAGCTAACATTATTACCTCGGCCATGTTTATCACCGCGACGGCACCCAATCCATTGGTGGTTAGCGGAATAAAAAGTTTGACCAACATCACCGTGACTTGGGCTGACTGGGCGATTGCGGCTTTTGTTCCGGGTGTGCTTGCTTTATTAATTATCCCCGCAGTCATTTATTTAGTTTACCCACCCGAAATTAAATCAACGCCAAACGCGGCTGCTTTTGCCGCGAAAAAATTAGTCGAAATGGGTGCGATGAAAATGGAAGAATGGATCATGGTTGGCGTCTTCGTCGTTTTATTGGCGTTATGGGCCGGAGTTCCATCTTTAATTTCAAGCGACCCACTTTTTGCTGTTGATCCCACCGCTGCCGCGTTTTTTGGTTTAGGTATTTTACTATTCACAGGAGTTTTAACTTGGGATGATCTTTTAAAAGAAAAAGGCGCGTGGGATACGGTCACGTGGTTTGCATCACTGGTGATGATGGCGACGTTCTTAAATAAATTGGGAGTCATCACTTGGTTCTCAGGAGAAATTCAAACTTCGATTAAAGGAATGGGTTTAGGATGGCTTCAAGCATCGGCCCTTTTAGTTTTAATTTACGTTTACATCCATTACTTCTTTGCCAGTAACACGGCCCATATCTCGGCCTTGTTTGCATCGTTTTTTGCCGTCGGTGTCGCACTCGGTGCGCCGCCTTTGATGTTTGGATTATTTTTAGGTTTTGCGTCGTCACTTTGTGCGTCGATCACCCATTACGGAACGGGCTCGGCCCCCGTCCTATTCGGCTCAGGTTACGTGACAATGGGCGAATGGTGGAAATGGGGCTTTGTCACAAGCGTACTGAATTTAATGATCTGGGGTGCGGCTTGTGCCGTGTGGTGGAAGATTTTAGGTTACTGGTAATTACTCGGCCTTTAAAGCCGAGTCCCAACAATCGTTAAGACACGCTATACCAACGGCAAACTTAGGGATGAAGACCCATTAAGAAAACTAAAGAGTTTTCCACATTTACAAAATTAAATCTTAGCCATATCCATGACGAAGCGGTAACGCACGTCACTTTTTAAAACGCGTTCGTAAGCTATGTTGATTTGGTCGGGTGCAATCACTTCAATTTCAGGAGTGATATTGTGTTTCGCGCAGAAATCTAACATCTCTTGCGTTTCTTTAATCGATCCGATGACCGAACCCGCATAATTTCGGCGCATCATAATTAATGGAAACGGAGAAATTGATAACGGCTTATCCGGAGCACCCACCGAAACCAAAGTCGCATCTAATTTTAAAAGACCAAAATAGTTATGCATTTCGATATCAGCCGACGAAACCGTATTGATAATCAAATCAAAATAATTCGCATATTTTTTAAAATTTTCTTTATCATGAGTTGAAATAAACTTATCAGCTCCCATCTTCATGGCGTCATCACGTTTTTTTTCAGAATGACTTAGAACACTGACTTCGGCTCCTAAAGCTTTAGCGATTTTAACTCCCATATGACCTAGGCCACCTAATCCCATGATCGCTACTTTTTTACCAGGGCCCGCTTTCCAATGCGTTAACGGAGAATACAAAGTGACTCCCGCACATAGTAAAGGAGCCGCTTTATCCAAAGGAATTGATTTTGGAATTTTTAAAACATAATTTTCATCTGCGACGATGACATTTGAATAACCACCTTGAGTGACCGCAGACCCATCACGCTCTTTACCGTTATATGTTGGCGTGTTGCCTTCTAAACAGTATTGATCAAGTTGCTCTTTGCAATGAGCACATTCGCGGCACGAATCAACGAAGCAGCCGATACCAACATGATCACCGACTTTATATTTAGAAACTTTCGTTCCCACCGCGCGCACGACGCCCGCGATCTCGTGACCCGGAACCATCGGAAACATTGAACCACCCCACTCATCACGCGCTTGGTGAATATCTGAATGGCAAATTCCGCAGAACTGAATATCGATCACGACATCATGTTCTTTGGGATCACGGCGTTCGAAACTATACGGAGCTAGTGGTTGTTTTGCAGAAAATGCGGCGATGCCTTTGGCTTGAATCATAGTGAGTTATCCTTATAGATAAAGTTAAAAGTTCTTTGACGACTTTATGAACCTAGGCTAAAAAACTCTTAAGAGAAATAGCCTATTACTTCATGTGCTATTAAGCAGACCAAACCCTAAGATAGCGTATTTTTTCTTTTTAGCACTGAAAGTAATAAATTGTTCGTTTGCTTCTTATTAGCTTTCACTTTCTTTAAAGACTTTGGTGCAGGCTTAATCACAGGTTTTGATTTTGTTTTACTAGCCATGGGCTTTTCGGCAAAAAGGCTGGGCCGACTGGTGTTAAATTGTATATCATCTGAGACAGAATCTGCTTTCTTCTTTGGTTTTGCGATTTCAACCATGATACCAAAAAGCGGATTTCGTTTTTTAATATCACGCAGAATTAGACGTACATCTTCATCAAAATTTTCAGTATCCGCTGGTAAATAAAGCCAATTGGGCGACGCCGGATGATTTTCAAGAAATGGAAATTTCGCAAAGACTGCATTCTGCTTTATACGTACGATCGGAAATAAACATCCGTTCCATATTTTATACGGATACGTAATTCCTTTGTGTTCATACGTAAAACTAGATTCAACCAAAATTAAAACAAGCTTTTCATCTAAATAGTACCCGACCCCACCATGCATACTTTTTTGTATGACGTCGGTCGGAAGCAGTTCTTCGATCCAGAGTAAGTTGTTCAGTATTTCAGGTTGAGACACTTTTCTTTTTTACGACGT
>JACMQO010000168.1 GCA_014376935.1 Bdellovibrio sp. | reverse complement strand
TAAAGAGTATCAAACCACATTCCGAAACCACCAACTACGCCCAAAGTTCCTTTGAATTTACCAGCAGTATCATTCTGATAAGTATTTCCAAGGCCGATAGCCAAATCAGCATCCATTGCGCCCATGCGCATACCAGTACGTATTCCAAGTGAATTTTCTTTTTCGTTAGTTCCAGTTTTAGAAGCATAGTTTGAGTAAACTAATGTTCCAGCAAAAGCCGCATCGCCAGCTTTCATACCGTAAGTTAATTCAACAGGGTTCTGTTGTAATACGATTGGAGCAATTGTAGAAGCACCACGTAAGCCTAAGCTTAATGTTGAATCATGACCTAAAGACAATCCCATTTTAGAAGCGCCCATAGTACGTGTAACCATTCCTTCAGCGCCATCATTTTGGCCTGCAGCGTTTGTGTTACCAGACTCTAAATTCACATAGTCGCCACCGATATAAAACATATCAGCTGGATTGCGGTACACACTTTGTGTATCAATCACGTGACGAGAATTGTTTAAAGAGTTCAGACGAGCTCTAGTTGCGGAAGCGTTAACTGAAGCTAAAGCTACAGCAATCACTAATAATTTTTTCATTTTGCGTCCTTTCGTTAAGTGCAAATTGGTTTTTACTTTTTTCTATTACATAAAGCGTAATGAGACCGGATTTTAAACGCAACCTAAAAACAAAAAGTGTTTTCTTCGATCTAGAAAAATTTGTGTTATTTTCGCAACCCTGTCGTTTTGCCGCATCACTTAACAAGAAACTGTTCGTAAAAAAAATGAAAAAAGAGAACTCCAAAAAGAATAAAGAAAGCTCAACTATATTTTTTTTGAAAAACCCCTAAGACCTAGAACTAGTAAGGGTTTGCGATTTCAATTATTAAAACAATTGCGAATTATTTTTTGTAGGAATTTAGAAAAACTGATTTTCAAGAAACGCTATTTCACGATCGGTTTCATGCATATGACGCACATTGTAATGATTAAACATTAGGCAATCGACCAAGGTCCAGTTAAACGCCTTTTTTTGCATCGTAAACAAACATAGGCTACTTGAGCTCGTAGATTTGCTGAGAATTTCAAGAATAACTGATTTTGACATGACATTTATCATTCACAAACCGAATATGAAACTATGACTTTAAACAAAAAAACTCTCAGTGGCACAATAAAAAGACATCCCGATGGATTTGGCTTTTTTATTCCGGACGATAAAGAACACCCTGATGTGTATATTCCATCCAATGGAATGCACACAGCGATGACGAACGATCGTGTATCTATATTAGTTGAAAAAGAACGTGATGGTCGCTTTCGTGGTGACATCATTCGTATCGATGAACGTTCGCAAAAACAAATTGCCGGTAAGTTTACTCGATTAAATGAACGTCTTGGTATTATTAAAGATGAAGGCAAAGGCTGGGGACAAGATCTACGCATAGCCATTGAAAAATCTATGAATGCAAAAGACGGAGAATTAGTCGCCGCTAAAATTACTAAATATCCGGATGATGGAAAATTTGAAGGTGAAGTTGTTGATGTCATCGGCGATGCGCTGAATCCATTAAATGATATCAAACGCGTCGTGATCACACAAAACATCACCGAGAAATTCACAGATGCAACATTACAAGAGGCTAAACAATTTGCTTCTAATCCCACCGAGAAAGACTTCGCCAATAGAAAAGATCTTCGTCACTTACCCATAATTACAATAGATGGAGCCACTGCAAAAGATTTTGATGATGCGATTTATGTGGAAATGACTTCCACGGGTTTTCATCTTTATGTAGGTATCGCTGATGTTAGTCACTATGTAAAACCAGGAACTGCAATCGATAAAGATGCTTACGAACGTGGAACCTCGTGCTACTTTCCAAACTTTGTTATTCCGATGCTTCCCGAAGCGTTAAGTAATGGACTTTGTTCATTGATGCCACACGTTCCCCGCCTAGCTTTGGTTGCTGAAATGACTTTTGATTTTACTGGCGAAATGACTTCGTCTTCTTTTTACGAAGCTGTGATCGAAAGTAAAGCCCGGGTCACTTACGGTGAAGCGCAAGAATTAATTGACGGCAACCCAGCGGCTGAAACGCAGTCGACAAAACTAAAAGAAGTTCAGGAAAATATATTCCGTAGTGCTGATTTAGCTAAGGTATTAATGGCTAAACGTTTTAAGGAAGGCTCACTAGATCTTGAGGTGGCTGAAACGGAATTGGTTATCGATGGAACTGGCGAGCCCATTGACGTCATCAAATCAGAACGTTTATTTGCTCATCGCTTGATTGAAGAAATGATGTTAGCTGCCAACGTGGCTGTTGCTAAATTTTTATCTTCAAAAGAAGTTCCCGCATTTTACCGCGTCCATGAAGAGCCTAACAGCGAAAAAATCAGCATGCTTCAACGCTATATGAAAAACTTTGGCTCCACCACAACAGTTGGAACCGGCAAATTGCAAAAGCGTTTAACACGAATGCTGCAAGAGTTTGAAGGAAAGCCCGAAGCTCAAATCATTCATATCCTGACATTGCGTTCGATGACTCAGGCTAAGTACACAAAAGATAACTTAGGTCACTTCGGACTGGGTTTCGATTTTTACACACACTTTACGTCTCCTATTCGTCGTTATCCCGATTTGATCGTTCACCGTTTAGTCAAAAGCTTAGCAATTCCGAATAGCCATTACCGTCTTATTAGTGAAGAAGATTTAGCAACGGCAGGAACATGGTTATCCGCTTGCGAACAAAAAGCGGCCAAAGCGGAACGACAAATTCAGGCTATTAAAAAAGCGCGTTTCATGAAAAAAATGGAAGGCGAAGAATTTGATGGACTTATTAGCTCAGTCACAAAATTTGGAGTTTTCGTTTTACTTCGACAGTTTAATATCGATGGCTTAGTTCGATTAGATGATTTGGGCTTAGAAAAATGGGAATTTGACGAAGAGAACTTAACATTAACGGCTAAGCGTTCAGGCTTAATGTATAAAATGGGCGATAATTTGAAAGTGATTGTTAGCGCCGTTGACATTGAACTCGGTCAAATTAATTTCATCATTAATAAAGACAATAAAGAGGCTTCCGCGGGAAAAAGTAAAGGTCCTTTAAATGCGGCCAATGTCAAAAATCCAAACAATAAATCTTACGACCGGGACCGCAATGCCTCAGGAAAAAATAAAAAGTCCTATTCTACCGATAAGCGCCGGCCTGCAAGCGCAAGCTCCGAAAAATCCGCAAGCTCAAGCCGATCCGAGCGACCTGAGCGATCAGGAAAATCTGTAGCACCTGATAAAAAAGGAAAAACAAATTTCAGAACTAATAAACCCGGATCTCATTCCAATGCGAACTTTGAACCTAAGACGTTTAAGCCCGTCGGATTGATCCGCCCAAGTGCTATGGCCGAGCCTTCTGCAAAAGCACCGGGCGGAAATTATGAAATTAAACCGCGCTATGCTTCGTTGACCGACTATTTAGATAAGACAAGGACTAGTAAAAATGAAGAAACCGCAAACCAGAAACCAGCAACGAAGTCTTCTTCGGGGACCTCTTCGCATCGGAAGGACTCTTCGAAACGTGAATCGCCTGCGAACGATTCTGGCAGTGTTCGCAAAGCACGGCCTAAAAAATCTAGTCGAAAGAATAAATCTAGGTAATTTTGTCAGTTCAAGTTCGAACTCTGAAGAAAAAGAAAATTTATCTGTTCCTATGCGTTTGCGCCTTAGCTTTGAAGAGCTAGGCCCAACTTTTGTTAAATTCGGTCAGCTTTTAGCATCGCGTCCTGATTTGATACCCGATGACATCATGGAAGACAAGCAGCTTCTGCACGATC
>JACMQO010000167.1 GCA_014376935.1 Bdellovibrio sp. | reverse complement strand
TTTTTCCAAATTTGCTGATCGGCCGGAATATCTTCAGGTCTTATTTCTGGCTTTATTTCTTTCTTAACGATAACCGGACGATTTAACTGCATTCGAATAGCCGCTTGTGAACTGACTTGGTCACGCATGATTTGGGTCGCCGTTTGTTGCATGTATTTATTAACAACTTCATCCACATTGACTGGCTTCTTAGCTTCGTTCGAGTTTGCTAATTTACGATCCGACGCTACTTTTTTAGAGTCTAAAAAATAAAAAGCAACTAACCCTAAAACCAGAGTTAAAATAGCGTAATTTAAATATTGGCTTAACTTTTTCACTTACAGTATTTATCGGCTATTTCGCCGGTAAAAATAAATAATTCTTATTTTGAGACGATTATCTTTTAGGAGGACTGACCGGGATAATCAAAGTGAACTCGGTTCCAATGCCCTTTTGCGATCGCACTTGAATTTCACCACCATGATTTTGAATAATGCCGTAAGAAATACTTAAACCTAGACCTGTGCCTTGCCCCACACCCTTCGTGGTAAAGAAGGGTTCAAATATTTTTTCTAAAACTTCAGTACTCATTCCGGCACCGCTATCTTGAACGGATATTTGAACGCGACCCTGGCTATCGTTAGAAGCTTTTATGGGTAGAGTTGAGATCCAAATTTCGCCCGTACCCGGAATAGCCTGCACCGCATTCGATAAGATGTTCATCAACACCTGATTGATTTGCGAAGCGTAACACAGAACTTTAGGTACAGGTTCATATTGCTTATGAATCTGGATGCGATTTTTAATTTCACCCTGCAATAGTTCAAGTGTTGTATCGATCGATTCACGCAAATCGATTTCTTTAAGCTGAGCCTCTTCTAATCTCGAGAAATTTCTTAAACCCAAAACAATGTCTTTAGTTCTTTGCGCCCCGTCTTGGCAGGACTTAATCAAACGAGGTAAATCCATTTTGATAAAGTCATACTCAAGTTCATTTTTTAAACGCGCTAAGTTCGTGGGGTTTTTTTCAACCCCTTCAATAATTTGAAATAGCTTTTCAGAATAATCAGTTAAATGTGCCGTATTACTATAGATAAATCCAATTGGGTTATTCAATTCGTGCGCAACCCCCGCAACCAATTGCCCCAGACTAGTCATCTTAGCCGAATGCACAAGCTTTGTCTGGGCTTCTTTCAATTCACTGTTTGTTAATTCCAATTCTTTTAATTTCTTTTTTAGATCTGTTCGTGTTTGAAAGATCTTTAAACTCATTTCATTAAAAGCGACGGTTAACTGGCTGATTTCGGTGTTATTCTTAACGGGCAGTTGAACTAAGTTGTCTGTTCTTTCAAAAAACTTTAATCCTTGAATCAATTCATTGATGGGTTTTAAGAACCAGTCCGTGCTGATAAAAATTGTGATTATTAAAAATAAAATGACTAGAGCAATGACAGATAAAAAGGCGATGTTGACGTTTTTTAGAACTGACTTTGCTTCAACCTTTGTCGTACCTAAAGCGATATAAAAGCGCGATTTATCCCAATTAATCGGATATAGAATAAATCCGTAAGGTTGCGATTCAGTTTTAATTTCAAAGAATTTATCAGGTTCTTGTGCTTGTAAATACTGATGGATAAAATCTTTCGAAATGGTTTTAAATTCTTTTTGAGTCGATGCCAAAATTTGACCCGTATCGCGGACTAAAAATGCATCTAGCTTTAAGCGTGCCTTTACTTTATTTAAAAACTGCTCTTTTAAATCAATAATCTGCTCTGAATAACCTACGATTTTACCCGACGTTGACAGCACTTTTGAAAAAAGAATTAACGATAATTTATTTGAATTTGGAAAATCCGCTAACCCTAGGTTGGGCTTTTGCTTTAAATGGCTTAGATACTTTTCGTTCAGTAAAATTTTTCCGGCGGTCGGCTCAAACGTTCTAACGACACCTTTATCATCTTTGAAAACAGACGATAAAAGTTTGCCTTCACGATCATAAAAAGACAAAGACGTTGCGATGTCGGATGCGATCCAACTTAAAGACATTTCACGAATGGCTGGACCATCTGAAACTGACATATTGTAAATTAAGTGGGGGTTTTTTATGTAGTTATCTTGGTTTACCATAAAAGTGGCGTAGTAGTCGGCAATCATAACTTCGATTTCGCGGCCATTGCCGCTTAATCTTTGTGATAATTCATTATCAATCGCTTTTTCAAATTTAACCAATGAATACCAAGCCACAAAACCAAGCGGAATGATCGAAAATATAAAAAACCATAAAACCAGTATCGTTCGCAGTGAACGATACTTTTTTATTGGCCTAAGATTATTCACTTTCTTTAACCTCTAAGATAATTCGGTTTGTGCCTGCAGTTACTAGACGGGGATGATTTTCAAATTGAATATTCAGCTTACCAAAGTTACCCAAGAAAGTTTTAGCCGCTTCTAAATTTTCTTCAGGAATTGTTAAATGGTAATATGACAACGTTGGTGTTTTTTTCCAACCTAATTCCACTTCACCAGCTTTTTTACCACCCAGTGCGACCAATTTTTCGGTGATACGAGACGCCGTTGAATTTAAATCGGTCACGACAATCGAAGCCCGGTACAAACCGCTAACTTTTTTAGCTGAAGGCTCTGCGGTTTTTTGAACCGGCTTTGAATCTGCTTTAGCCACAATCGGCTTCGCTTCTGGTTTGGGCTCGATCTTCGTCTCGGCCTTAGTTACTGACTTTAAGCCCACCGCGGCAACGACCGTGCCTGGTAGTTTATCTTTTGTACTATTGGCGGCTTCATTTTTGGCAACCGGCATTTCATGTAAATTGATTTGATCATCATCATTTTTTGCGACCGAATCTTTTTCTGTCATATACGGCTGACTTTTAATTTCTTGAACGACGATCGATTTTGTTCCCGATTTAAATGATAAGTTTCGCAACCAGCTTGGACGAATACTAACCAATGCAATAAATAGAACCGAAGCGACTGATAATGCGATCAGTTTCTTTCTAACTTTTAAAAAGTCAAAACTGATCGTAGGTTGTTCATAATCTAATTCAGGTTGCGCTTCGGCAGCTTGCACGAAGTAAGGATTGGCCTGATCACCGATTAAGTTTTGCATTTCGTCGATAATTTCTTTGTAGTAACTTTGTAACGGCACTAATTGTTTGTAAATCGATAGACCCTGATCGACTCGGCTTCGCTCGTCTTCGTTTAACAGTCCCAATCCGTGTTCGACCAAATTTTCGTTCGTAAACAAATAGGAAACTTGGTTTTCAGATTTCTTTTTGTATGAAAAATCTGTTTTTACCGCAGGCTTCAAAATACTAATTTGTGACGTCTTTTTAAAAGACTGATTCACTAAAAATTTAATCTTCTGTTCGGGAATTCCTAAAATTTCACCCAGCTCTTCAGTTGTAAATTTAAATACGATTAAACCGCAAAGAACCAGCAACTGTTGCTTCGGTGATCTTTTATAAATGATATTCCAATTATCTAACTTCTGATTTTCAAAAACTTGAAACGGCTGACTTGAACGAACGGGCTCGGTTTTTAAATAAAGCTGAACTAATTTTTTATATAAATTGTGGGCGTAATATTTTTCCGATTTTTTAGAAACGAAGCTTAGCAATGTATAATAAACATCTAAAGCTTGCGATGAGTTCGGATATAAAAGATGAACAACGACCCAAAGGCGTTGTTCAGTTAAATTAGTCATAGAAACATATTAATCAATTGTAAGCTGGCTGAGAAGATCTAGCTGGTCTAGAACTTTGCCCGAACCCATAACTACGCAAGTTAATGGGTCTTCGGCGATCGATACAGGTAGTCCTGTTCTTTCACGAAGTAAGATATCTAAGTTAGATAACAAAGCTCCACCACCCGTTAACACGATACCGTTATCCACGATGTCAGATGCTAATTCAGGAGGAGTTTTCTCTAAGGCCGTACGAACAGCGTCAATCACTTCAGACAATGGATCCATTAAAGCATCATTGATCTGAGAACTTGTGATTTCAATTGTTTTAGGAGCTCCGGCCACAAGGTCACGACCTTTGACTTCCATTGTGCGTTCAGTTTCGAAAGGGTAAGCGTTACCGATTTTTAATTTAATCGATTCAGCCGTTCTTTCACCGATCAATAAATTGAACTGACGACGAACGTAATTCACGATCGCTTCGTCAAATTTATCTCCGGCTACTTTAATTGATTTACAATAAACGATACCGCCTAAAGAAATAACTGCAACGCCCGTCGTACCGCCACCCATATCAACAACCATATTTCCTGATGGCTCTGTGATTGGTAGACCAGCTCCGATGGCAGCTGCCATTGGTTCTTCGATCAAATGCACTTCACGGGCTCCGGCTGATTGAGCGGCTTCTTTCACCGCACGTTTTTCAACCTGAGTAATTCCGTAAGGAACACAGATGATAATTCTTGGACGAACTAAAGCTTTCTTTTCGCCCATCGCTTTTTGAATAAAATATTTAAGCATCGAAGATGTGACTTCGAAGTCTGCGATAACACCGTCTTTGATTGGACGAATCGCAACGATACTGCCAGGCGTACGGCCCAACATTTCTTTCGCCTCTTTACCTACTGCTAGAACGCGATTTTGCATTCCACGGTAATTTTTTTGTACGGCAACAACAGAAGGTTCATCAAGAATGATTCCACGACCCTTAACGTAAACAAGCGTGTTCGCAGTTCCAAGGTCAATGGCAATATCATTAGAAAAATAGTCGGCAAATTTATCGAATAAACTCATGTATAAGAATGGTAGAAATTATTAAAATATGAGTCAATGCGGATATTTAACGCAAGCAGCCATGACTGCTTGCGTTCAGATTTTCAGGATTAACGTTGAGGCTGGCAAACGACATCAACTTTGCTTGCTCCGTCATCAATTAAGATTTGTGCTGCAGAATAGATCGAAGCCGACGAAAGCACAGTGCTGTCAGCAACAGAAACGCCCGTTGCTTCAAGGCTAATCAAAGCGTTATTTAGTCCAGTCATGCCTTGGCGCATGCCGATTGTAAGGCCTTTTGCTAATTCGACTTGATCATAATTTAAATCTTCAAGCGAAACCGTTTTATTTACCGTTTCTGTTTTAAGTCCCAAGCGTGATTTACCCTTACAATTGTAAGAAGAAAATTCTGATCTTGTTACCGCAACACCTGCAACATCTTTACATGAAAGCACAACGTTGACCGATCCATCATCATTACGTACTTCTAAGCGAACTTCTTGATCAGCAGAAGCCGTTTGAATAACGTCTGTATCTTTATTGATTCCCGTCGCCTTGATTGTGATTTTATCGTTGCGATTATCATACGAAAATTCAGCTTTACCAAAACGCTCGCCACCATCGATTATCGCTTTTCTTTTTTGAATCGCTAAACCTTCAGAGCTACTGAATGGGAAAATTCTTTTGACGTAATTTCCAACCGTATGAACTGCTTTAAAATCGCAACGAATAACACGGCTTGTGTTTTGAATAATAGTGCCGCCACCGACCATCGGAGGAATCAATTGGCCTGGTAATCCGTTGTTATTTGTATTGTTTGTGTTGGCCACATTGGCGCAAAGTCTTTGATAAGTAAATTGCATCGCTACACGGCCCGAGTTGGATGAGCATTGGCCATTGATTAAACCATTGTTGTTAATCACATTCTGACGAAGTGCCGCGGCTAAGTTATTACACATTGAGATTTGATCTGTATAGGCCACGGTGATTCCAGGACAAGCCACAGCCGTTCCGTTTGCACCCGGAACCGACGTTGCACAAGTCATTGATTTTTGGTCAGGCGCCACATCACAGTAATTATTCAGGTCGGTTTGTCCGTTCGCCGAAGTCACAGCGATGCGGCCCTCTGGTAATCCTGGGATAGCGGCATTTTTATTATCAGATCCCTTGTCACCACAGCCGGTCAACGCCACAAATGCTGCACCTATAATGAGTGTCGATAAGTTAGTTTTCATACGTGGCTCCTTGGTATCAGAATTAAAGTTATCCATATAACATCTAGCATTTAGCTGGCCATTTTTTGAAACGCCCAGAATGAATTAAACCGCTATAGCGACGAAATCAGTGTAAAGAAATTTAACAAGTTCCATTTTTTGTTCCAAAATAAGAACAAAAAATTAATCGCTAAACCGCAGTTAATTTGGTGGCGACATAAGCCGATGAATGTCTTGTGGATGCCATTCAAACCTTATTATCATACGTCGCATATATCTCGTTCTTAGGAACGTCGATGTTCTTTGTTTTTAAAGTTTTACGCGATCGCCGCAGAATGATTGGCTTAAAGCAGATTTCTGCAACTCAGGCTCGCCTGGCGATGCTACGAATTAACTTCAAAGCAAAAATTAAGAAGAAAGCTTTGCAGTTTCGCGCCTCTTTCAGAAAAACCATTCCTAAAGGAGAGGTTGCCGACATTGCCTTAGAGGAAATGGTTGAATTGAAATTTGAAACTGGTGAAGATTTTCAACGTTACTTTGATATTTGCAAAAAAATAAATATTTTCTTGAAAGCCGATGCGCTGCCGGTCGCGGCTGATCCTCATGCTCCCCCGATCGTCGCTGAATCAACGCAGGTGTTTGAAGACTTTATGAGTTCTGATTTTAAAAATGAATTAGCCATAATTCGTCTTATCAAAGTTATGACTGAAGCCAGCGCCGATTTAAATCGTAGAATTGAATCTTACAACAATATGCATTTGGCTCAGCCGATGCCAAAAGTTGATTCGCTCTACTTCGTCTCTTTAATGGATGTGAACCGCGTCTTCGATGATGAGGGTTCAGATTCTGCCGCAAGCCCTGTTGCTAAAGTTGCGTAACCCAATTTTTATTTTTTCATTAAGATCGCCTGTCTAGACGTTCGCACAGTTGAATATTATCTATCCGAAGAGTTTACTAGATTCAAAGCTCTAGTTAAAACATTTTATCAAGGATAGATATGAAATTTTCACGACGAAATTTTATTGGCGCCTCTTTAACTGCTACGGCATCGGCTGCTTTAATGAGTTCGAAAGCGTCGGCATTAACGCTTTTTCAAAATCAAAATTTTGCCGTCGGCCAATTTCGTGGAGCAGTACCGATCATGCAAGGCTTAGCGACGAAGTCCACATCACAATTTGTTATTCTTACGGATGCGGCAATTAAATATGGCTACGCTGCAATTGATTCTAAAGGCGGGCCATATTCATTAGCCATCACCCGTCGCGAATCTAGAACCTTTTCTAAATTCGCCATCGAGAAAATTTTAGTCACGGGGCTAAAGACGAATACAGATTACACTTTACAAGTGATTGACCCCAACACAGGAAAACCGATCGACGAGCGCCTATTTAAAAGTTTAGATACCGATCTTAAAAATCCAAAACTAATGATTGCTAGCTGCATGAAAGACAATAAAGAAGAAGAGCGCGAGGTCATGTGGGATAACGTAGCCGAGGCCAAGCCTGACGTTGTTTTTTTGATCGGCGATACCTGTTATTCTGATAACGGCAACGACGGAAGTGATGCCGGTTACTGGCGCCGCTACTGTGAAACACGCAGTTTACTATCCCATTTTAGACAAAAGCGATTAATCCCAACCTTAGCGGTATGGGATGATCACGATTTTGCTGACAATAATGCCGACGGCACATTTGCTAAAAAAGAAATGACCAAAGATCTGTTCAAAATATTTTGGGATAACGAACCACAAGAAGGGGCCATCACCAAAGGTCCTGGCGTCGCGCAACTTTTTAATGCTTTTGGACAACGCTTTTTTATGATGGATTCACGCTTTTATCGATCGCCACGTGGATCTTCAAACCCCGTCCAGTGGGGAGAGCAACAAGAAGATTTCTTATTTGAAAATATATCTAAAGGTGCAAAACCAAGCTGGTTAATGAATGGCAGTCAATTTTTTGGTGGCTACTTACAAAAAGATGCCTTCGAATACTGGCATAGTGAAAATTTAAAAAGCATTTGCCAACGACTGGCACGCATTGAAGCCCCGGTGGTTTTTGCTTCAGGCGACGTTCATTTCAGCGAATATATGAAAATTGAACCCGAGATTTTGGGCTACACAACTTATGAAATCACCTCAAGCTCAATTCACAGTACAACCATTGCAGGCCTTCATTTAAGAAAAAAGAACCCGCGTCGAATTGATGCTAGCAGCACCCACCAATTTGCCATTGTGCAAACGGATGTAAATAAAACTGGGGACTGGACTATCGCGGCGCAGTCTTTTAAAATGGGTCTAATAAAAACATTAGAACATACGGCAACGATCACCCGCTAAGTTCTTAAAAGGAAAAATATGTCTAAGCCGATTCAAATTTACGCCATGGCCAAGCAAGACCGCAGTGACCGCGTTCGTTGGCTTTTAGAAGAACTTAATGCTCCCTATGAAGATCATTTTTTAAAAAAATCTGCCGGAGAAATGCAATCGCCTCAGTACCTAAAACTAAATCCCATGGGCCGCGTACCTACGATTGTTGATGGCGATACTGTTGTCTATGAATCAGGCGCAGTTTGCTTGTATTTAGCAGATAAATTTATAGAAAAAGGCTTAGCTCCAAAGCTAGATTCTGCGGAACGTGCAGCGTATCTACAATGGATGGTATTTTCAGTTGGATCACTCGAAGCCGTAGTCGCGCGCATGTTTACATTCGCTGGCAAAACTGATTCACAAGTCGCTGAAATTAAAACGCAAGTTCAAGAGCAGTGTACGATTTTAAAATTAGCTTTAAATTCGGTTTTACAAAAGCAAGACTACTTACTTGCTAGTGGGTTTTCAGCAGCTGACATCATGATGGCCGCGGTCATTCCGGGTGCGGCTGAATACTTAATGGAAGACGGATCAGCCATCAAAAAATATATGGACCGACTTATGAAACGTCCGGCAGCCGTGAAGGCCGAAGTTTTTAATTAATGAGCGACCCGCTAGACCAAAAACCCATTTACGAAGTCATCGGTGGCGAAGCCAATTTGCGCAAATTGGTTAGCCAATTTTATAAAAATATGGATTCGTTACCTGAGGCTTCAGATATTCGAAAGCAGCACCTTGATCTGGCGGCCGCCGAAGAAAAACTATATTTATTTTTAAGTGGGTGGACAGGCGGTCCATCGCTATATATTGAAAAATACGGTCACCCAAAACTGCGCGCACGCCATTTGCCATTTCAAATTGGAATCAAAGAGCGTGATCAATGGCTGTTCTGTATGTTTAAAGCGATCGAGCAAACAAATATTCATCCCGATGCGGCCGACATTCTAAGAAAGTCGTTAGCCCATTTAGCCGACCACATGAGAAATCAGGTGGAGACTACTTAGCGTCTGATTCGCAAACCCAACCGTTTGTTTTCATTTTATCCATGAATTCTGTCGATTTTTTTTCACAGTAGCCTTCTTCAGCTTTGGCCGTGAATAATGTTTTTTCAGTACCGTCCTCTTTTGTGTATTTCACAGAACAAGGCGCTTTTTTTCCTTCGGCTTCGTAAACGATATCGACTTTGCGTACCGATTTACCATTTTTACATTCGGCCGCGAAAGAAACTTGGCTGATCATTGTTAACGCTGTCATTAAAACTAATTTATTCATGGGTTATCCTTTGTTTATTAAATATGGTTTAAAAATTTTACTAATTCGACCATCACTAACGTATCTTGTTCGCAGTATTCAAGCATGGCTTTGATCATAGTTTGTTTTCGATCTAGCGATGAATTTTCAGAAATGATTTCTTCGAAAGCTCGTTGCGCGGCCGTTCCGTTTCCAACTAACATTCCATCATAAGAATATTTTTGACCTAACAAACTTGGGGCCACCGCTTTTAAACTGAAGCTTCCGCCGAAACCAACATCATAGATAGCTTCACGAATCAGAGGCAATGGATCTTTGAAGCGTTCAACTAAACCTAACAATTGGTCTGCGTCTGATTTTGAAAAATCAGCTAACTCTTTGATTCTTGCAATTTCAAATTGGGCGTAATAGGCCACAATTGTTCCTTTTTCTGGACAAGCTTCTAACAATTTCTTAATCAGTAACGGTCTAGGATCCATTTTATCGATATGTAAGTATTCGAAATGTTCGATCGCGCCATCTTTTTCTTTTTGAATATGCACGCTAAACTGAATTGGCACCTGCTGATACGGACGCGTACCCACATATCGCGGAATGACCGGCGCAATCGTTTCAAAATCTAAATACGCAAGTGGATACTGCCAGGTCGCGATCTCTTGATGAATAGCTTCGATATTAACGAAGCGTTCGTTTTTATTATGGGCTTGCACCATGCGAGTTTGAATATCTGACAATTCTGTTAAACGTTCATCGGTTAATTGAACAATATTTTTCTTATACAAATCCCATTTGGCATCGCCAATTTTTGGTAGATTAAAAACACTTAGTTCTGGAATATTTTTTTCTGCAAAACAAAGCGCTTTGTAAGAACATTCGTAAGGCGCAAAACATTGAGGACCGATATCGACGTTCGGAACATCATCCTGCTTCAGCGAACTAAAGATTTTCTTTAACTGCGGTGCGATTTCGTCATATTTATCATTTAAGATATCAGTCACATCGACTTCTTTAAAAAGCTGCTCTAAGTTTGGATAAATACATTCACTATTGATATGTAAAACGCAGATCTTTTCAATTTCAAGACCGCTATTTTTCATGATCCAGGTCTGTAAACCCACATCATCAATGTATTCATCTTTTAGTTTTGTCGATGATTTAACTTCGTAAACTGTCCAACGCTTAGTTGCTTTTGAATATTGAATAATATCAGCACGTGCGTAACAACCCTGATATTCAAAGGCGGCTTCAAAAATAACTTCAGTTTCTTCGCGTAATAGGTCACGAGTTTTTTTCAAAGACCCAAAAAAGTCCCACGGCTTATTGTCGACCAGGACTCCACCCGAAAAGCGCTTGCGGGCGAATTCACCAACGGCATTACCTTGATCGAACAAGGCCTGTTGATCAGGGGTTATTTCAATTTTAATTTCTTTATTGTGAACAGCCAAATATAAATTCTTAGGGCATTGGTAGCCCTGCATGATTTTTGTTTTACTTAATAATTTGGGTAGCTGCTTCACCCAATTAGTTTAATCAATTAACTAAATTTTTAATATCTTTTTCTATTTCACTAGGCTTTGTTGAAGAGCCGTATCGTTTAACGACTTCACCCGAACGATTAATTAAAAATTTATTGAAGTTCCAGCCTATGTCGCCCTCAAAACCTTTGTTTGATTTTAACCATTTGTAAAGTGGCGCTTGATCTTTTCCGTTCACATCAACTTTTGCAAATACGGGAAAATCGACGCCGTAGGATAATTTACAAAATTTTTGAATCTCTTCATTTGTTCCGGGCTCTTGCCCTAAAAATTGATTTGATGGAAACCCTAAAACGGCAAACTTATTGGCTTTATAAGTTGAATATAGTTTTTGTAAACCTTCGTATTGGGGAGTGTAACCGCAACGACTGGCCACATTCACAACTAAAACAACCTGGCCTTTATAATCACCCAATGATTGGTCTTTGTTATCAGCCGTTTTGACTTGAAACGAATAGAAATCAGAGGCCGCATATGCAGAAAAACCCAAACACAGACTGAAAAATAGGGCGAAAATTTTGTTCATAAAATCGATTCCTTCGTGAAGTAACCCAAATTATAAACAGACTTTGCCCATATAGCATTACCCTTTTTCAAAGCCGCATCGAAAAACCGACCTTGATTGGGTAAGATCAGACGTTTTACTGTACTGCAGGGCGCGTTTCTTATAGGGTACGGCGCATATGTCAAAGCTACAAATCCAACTTCATAGAAATTTACGCCGCACTGTTTTACGTGGTCACCCCTGGATCTACCGCGACGCGGTTGCGGGCAATCCTAAAGTAGCGCAAGCCCAGCTTTGCCAATTAAATGATGTTAAGAATGAATTCTTAGCTTGGGCGTATTACGATCCACATAGTCCTTTGTGTTTACGCATATTAAGCCTTGATAAAAAGCCACCCACTTTTGAAACGTATGAATCACGTTTTGCCCTGGCTTTAGAAATTCGCCGGGCCGTTCTATCGGCGGATACGAATAGCTACCGTCTTTTTAATGGCGAAGGTGATTTATTACCAGGACTTGTGTGTGACGTTTACGACAAGGTCGCCGTTCTTCAATTCGACGGCCAGGGTTCAAATGAATTCTGGGATAAAAAAAGAATCGCCGATTGGTTGATTAAAGAAAATGTGGTCACAACAGTTATTGAAAAATTGCGCCGCCATACCGAAGGTGGAATTATTCTGTTAGCGGGTGTTCCGTGTGAAAACGAAGTGGTCGCAACAGAACATGGTGTTAAATTTTTAGTGAATTTAGAAAAAGGACAAAAGACAGGTTTCTTTTTAGACCAACGCGAAAATCGCAACTACATTCGTTCGGTCAGTAAAGGAAAGTCGGTTCTGAATTTATTTAGTTACTCGGGCGGCTTTTCAGTTTACGCAGGCCTTGGCGGAGCGGTTAAGGTCGCAAGCCTTGATATCGCTGAAGGCGCCATAGACCTAGCAACACAGAATTGGGCCTTAAATGGTCTAAACCCTGAAAAACACACCGGCCTTTGCGTTGATGTTTTTGAATATTTAAATTCTCCGCACGATGCATGGGATCATATTATCGTGGATCCGCCTTCAATGGGACATTCTGAAGAACACCGTGACCGTGCGAAGACAAAGTACATTGAGCTTTTTGCAGCCGTAGCAAAGAAAGTAAAACCCGGAGGTCAACTTTCTGTCAGTTCGTGTTCGAGCCATGTTTCGTTTTCAGATTTTAATGAAATTATCGAAGAGTCTTTATCACAAGCGAAACGCCGTGGGCGAATTTTACGAGTTTCAGGCCAAGGGCCTGATCACCCATTTCCGCATAGCGCCCACGAACTTCGTTATCTTAAATTCGTGCATATCGTATTAAATTAATTCAGCTTTGAATCAATTCCGAAGAAGAAGAATCTAATGTTTTTCTTCTTCTTCGGCTAACTCTTTTCCTTTTTCAGGAACAATCAATAACCACGGACGAGTCAGAATAAGCCCGCCCCCCCACTGAAGTAATCTTAAGAATGATGAAAACTTCACTTTTGATGACACCGAAGCCAGCAAGAACGCTAAGGCAAAGCTAACCGAAATATTTAAAATCCCGATAATAAATAAACCACCAATCGCATTCACATAATCCCAGGCCTTTACGCCGTGATCAATCACGATAGGTAGTGCAGTCGCAAAGCCACCCGTCGCTAAAGTAATGTGACGGGCTTCAAGTGGGATACTAAAGAACTTCAACACTTGCGGCAGTAATCCTAATAGAAAACCCAGAGTAATGTTAGCCGCAAGACCATTCGCATTTTGACCTACGAACTGCGCAAAGCCGATCGCTTTTTTCGACCCTAAAACTTGATGCAGCCGTTCGTTATTCATCAGCCGTTCTTCAAGGCGATTCAATAAAGTCCAATTTTCAAACCAACCTGCAAACAAGCTTGCCGTAAACAGCAAAAGCCCGGTGAATGCAGCGTAAATAGCTGACGGTCCAAAAAAATAGGTTGAAGAGAATTGCTCTAAGGCATGTTCAACCGAAATAACCGGACGATCTAACTTTAAAAAAATCCAAGAGACCGCAAAACAAATTGGAAACACTAAACTCAGATTACCCAGCACCGCAATGAACTGCGTTCTTAACAAAGCCACAATCGCACGGCGCGATTCAGTCATCGATTTTTGTAAGGCCGACGCTATAAAGGGAGCTGTTGCCGACGGCTGCTTGGTCGCCAAAGTCCAACCCATAATTTGAATTAAAATGAAACTGCTGGAATAATTTAAGCTTTCAAAAATACCTTTTATAAAACCAACAAGTTTAAAATTCGAAAGGATAAATTTAATAAAAACGGTCATCGCCGTAACGGCTCCGCCACCCATGGCAGACCGGAACATTTTTCGGAATTCAATCCAATTAAAAGTCACATAGTGTTCACCAATTTCAGAATTGGCCTGCACGATTCTTTGCGTAATTAAAGTTAAATTTTCAGAGAAGAATGAGCGTAAACTACGTTGATGATGAATATCTAAAATAATTTGCGAAATAAAAAGCTTAAAGGCCTGCGCTTTTGATACGTTCGGACTGAAGAAATTAAGTAAACTACGAAGTCTTCTGATTTTACGTTTCTGATTTTCAAAAAGGTAAACTAAATCGATTTTAACTCCACGTTGATGCATCTCTGCATAAAGTGTCGAAATATTTTGCTCGGCCATATCAAGCTGACCGTCTAATCCAGAAGCAACGATGAATGCCTTTTGCTCTTGCTGTATTCTTAAAGCACCGGCAATACGAAATTCTGGTAAGGCATCTGGTTTTTTTGCGAAACTTAATAGTTCAGATTGAATCGAAAATGTTGAGCTTAACATTTGGATGCTTAAAACGAACGAGGCCGTCAGCACGTCTTCTTGCAAACGCTGGTGTAATTCTTTTTGTTCAGCGAATAACGCGAAGATCTCGACCAAAACCGCTTCGTCCACGCCGTTGACGAACGTACTTTCTTCTTCGTCAGGAAAAACTTCATATAGAAGACTGGCTAAATCTTCAGACAGTGGTGATGCGGGTAAGATCTTTTCTTGTAAGCGATGAATAAAATCTTGAAGAAAACTTGTATTCGACGAAATACCGACGCTTAAAAGTGGTGATACCGAAGATAATTTTATTAATAAATCAGTGATGGTTGAAACAAAATTTTTCTTCCACTCGGGATTTTTGTTCAACATCAATAATAAGTATTTAATGTGGACGTTGTACGTATTTTCTTTTTTAATGCTGGCGTTTTCTAAATCCAGTGGCTTTTGCATCCACTTCATGATTTTGACAAACCAAAAAACTTTGTCGTAATCGCTTTCTTTCGTCGTATTTTGTGCCAGTAGTGAACTCAAGATATCCAAAGCGAATCCTTTCGAATAGAACAGGCCTTGTTTTATAAAATGTAGAAGACCAGGGCAACTGAATTTTATGTGCAACTGCCCATGGGGTTGATACAGTTAGACATGGATTTATCGTCGATCACACTTTCAAGTATCATGGCTAACATTGTTTTTGGCGTGGCTGGTCTTTGGATGTTTCGACAAGGTAAACGAAACCTTAACCATTCCGTCTTGATTATCGGCATTTTACTGATGGTCTACCCCTATTTTACGAAGGGGCCCTTAGCCGATTGGGGCGTCGGTATCGCCCTATGCGGATTATCTTATTATCTTTGGTAATTTTTACTGAGAATGTTGTCATTTTCGGCCATTCAAAGTATACAACTGATTCATATTTTAACTCTTAAAAACCTTCATTTTTGAAACTGGATTTCTTATGATCAGCACATCAAATGTCAGCTTACGCTTTGGCGGAAAAAAACTTTTTGAAGAGGTAAACGTTAAGTTTACTCCAGGAAACTGCTACGGCCTTATCGGCGCTAACGGTGCGGGTAAAACAACATTCTTAAAAATCTTAGCCAAAGAGATCGAACCAAATACCGGCGAAGTCATCATCGGGGCAAATTTACGCCTTTCTGTTTTAAAACAAGATCATTACGCGTTCGATAACCACCCTGTTTTAAAAACAGTTTTGATGGGTAATCAAAAATTATACAACGTCATGGAAGAAAAAGATCGTTTGTACGCAAACCCTGATTTTTCTGAAGCTGACGGCGTTAGAGCCTCTGAACTAGAAATGCAATTCGCCGAACTGAACGGTTGGGAAGCTGAATCTGAAGCCGGCACCATGTTAGCTGGCTTAGGCATCGATGAATCGTACCATCACCGATTAATGAGCGAGCTAGTCGGCGGAGAAAAAGTAAAAGTCCTTTTAGCCCAAGCCCTTTTTGGACAGCCCGATATTTTATTACTAGATGAGCCTACGAATCACTTGGATATTTACGCAATTCAGTGGCTAGAAAATTTCTTATTAAACTTTGAAAATACCGTCATCGTTATTTCGCATGACCGTCATTTCTTAAATAAAGTTTGTACGCACATCGCCGATATCGATTATTCAAAAGTGACAACATTTTCTGGTAACTACGATTTCTGGCGCGAAGCGAGCGAGTTAAGCCAACGTTTATTATCTGATCAAAACAAGAAAGCCTCTGACAAAGCCGAAGAGCTTCAAGCCTTCATTCGCCGCTTCAGTGCGAACGCTTCTAAGTCTAGACAAGCGTCGTCACGTCAAAAACAATTAGAAAAGTTAGACTTCGCCGAAATGCCGAAATCTTCGCGCAAACAACCTTATATCGGTTTTGAATTGAAACGCGAATTAGGCAATGACATTTTAACAGTCGACAATATTTCGAAAAAAATAGATGGCGAAGTGATCTTGAAAAACGTTAGCTTTATTATGCGCAAAGGCGAAAAGATCGCTTTATTAGGTCGTAATGACTTAGCAAAAACCGTTTTGATGGATATCTTATCTGGCGAAATGGAAGCAGATTCAGGAACTTTCGCTTGGGGTGGAACAACGGTTCGTAACTACTTCCCGACAGACAATTCTAAATATTTTAATGGCGAAGAAGAAACTTTGGTCGACTGGCTAAGCCAGTACTCTGAAGAAAAAGATTCTACGTTTATTCGTGGTTTCTTAGGTAAAATGCTTTTTGGTGGAAACGATGCTTTAAAAAAACCAAATGTTTTATCCGGCGGAGAAAAAGTGCGCTGCATGTTATCTAAAATGATGTTATCTGGCGCGAACGTACTTTTGCTTGATGGCCCTACAAGTCACTTGGATTTAGAAAGTATTTCGGCTGTGAATGATGGAATTAAACGTTTTAAAGGCAACGTAATTTTTACTTCACATGACCATGAATTCGTTCAAACCGTAGCAAATCGCATTATTGAAATTGATCAATCAATTATTTACGATAAAGAAACAACGTACGAAGATTATCTTGAATCAAAAAAACGCCTTAATTAAAAGGGCGTCTTGAAACGTCGCAGATGGTTTGAATCAATTCATTTCTTTGAATTGGTTTTGTTAAATAACCATCGCACCCAGCACTGAAACATCTTTCGCGATCGCCTTTTAAAGCGTTCGCAGTCAACGCGACAATGGGTTTAAAGTAGCGCTGTCTTCTTAATTCGGTCGTCGCCTCTAACCCGCCTAGCTTCGGCATTTGAATATCCATTAACACGATTTCGTAATTTTCGCGCGTGGCCTTTTCGATGGCCATGACGCCGTCATCTGCCGTTTCAACGTCGGCTCCGTACATTTTTAGTAAATGGCTAATCAGGAATTGATTATCTTGCGAATCGTCGACGATTAAAATTTTAAGCTTATACAGTGGTAACGAATGAAATTTATCAGGTGTAACATCTTTCATCGTATTAAATTTGGTGACCTGGTCATGGCTTGGACGACCTACGACCGTCGTAATTTTAAATGTACTGCCTTTGCTTGGCTCACTTCTCTTTAATATTAAATCTCCACCCATCGCTTGAGCCAGCTTTTTTGATAAGACTAAACCAAGGCCTGTTCCACCAAATTTGCGGGTAATCGAATTGTCGGCTTGTGTGAATGGGCGGAATAAAGTCTTGGCTTGTTCATCGCTAATACCGATTCCACTATCAGTGACTTCGATATTCAGGTGCATTTTGTTTTCATTAGCAACTAAAGGCTCGGTACCCACTTTTAAATGGATTGTTCCATTGAGAGTGAACTTGATTGCGTTTCCGACGATATTCATCAAGATTTGTTTCAAGCGAATCACATCTGTCACAATTAGATCTGAACGAAACGAATCGTAATTGATCATCAGACGTAATTTTTTTGATGCAGCTGCAGGTTCAAGTTCAGATATAATTTCAGAAATCATTTCTTTAATTGAGACCTCAACAGACTCAACTTCAAATTTTCCGGATTCAACTTTTGATAGGTCCAAAATATTATCGACCAATGAAACCATTAAGTTTCCGTTACGGCGAACCGAATCAATATAATATTGCCGTTCGATATCGGTAATGTTGGGTTCGACCAACAATTCTGAATAGCCAAGAATCGCGGCCAATGGTGTTCGGATTTCGTGACTCATGTTTGCTAAAAAATTACTTTTTGCCTGGTTGGCGTCGGTGGCTTCTTTCTTAGAAATTTCTAAAGTATTTAAAAGGTCGTGCACTTCGAATTGTCGTTTTCGTTCAGCTAAGGCCGCTTGAACGACACTTTTTACAGTACTCATTGGGACAGGCCTTTCTAAAAACGTTAGGTTACGCAAAGTCTTTAATAGTTTAAAAGTAGAATCGTTCCGTTTTGCAAAATCTTGCTCGTTCAGTAAAACTACAACAGGAATATTAGACCAAGTTGGTTGTGCATTCAGAGCGCCTGAAAGTTTAATCACGGCATCATAAGAAATGGCCTCTTTCGAAACTAACAATACTCCAACACCCTTATCAATTTCGCTTAAAATTTTCGAGGCCGACGTTGACCCAAAAGTTTCCATAGAGTTTGAAAGGGCCTGAATGAAGGATTCATGGTCGACTGAACTATTTAATAATATTAAAACGCGTTCACTTAGTTTTTTCACACTTACTTTCAAAAGCCCTTCGACCACCATTTAAACTTGTTTACTTTACAAACCCATTCGGCTGCTGATCGCTTTCAATGCAAATGTTCAACCAGAGTTTAGGAACATGTCATTTTGCAGCTTTAAGAGCCCTAACTAGCCTTCATTTTTATTTGAAGTATTTTTCCTAGCCGAGACTAGAGGTTCGTATGGAAATTCGCCCCCAGAGAACAACTTATTCGGGTCAAAATTCTTTGTTCAGGACCTAGACGCAAACAGAGGCCACTCTTTTGCGGCAGCCGCATATTCGATTCCAACGCGAGCACTGGAATCAATCCGATTTTTTACTTTAACAAAAGGTATTTCTTCTTCAATCCAAAGTTCATTACTTGTTAGACGTAATCCATCGCAGTTTCGATCAATTCCCATGGCCTGACACAACTTACCTGGACCTGAACATAGCTCAGCCAAATTTTTTTCATTCTTAAGTATACGCCGCTTCCGCATGATATCGTTAAAGCAGAAATGATTTCCATAGATTAAATAGACATAACCGTGGCCACCCATCTTATACATGCTTTGCACGCGCGTCGTATTTCGGCCTTTGTAAGTGTGGCAAGCTGGGTCTTCTAATCCCAAATACGCCTCGGTTTCGATGATGATTCTTCTGGTCAAAATCAATAGGCAATCGTTTCATGCTTTGATCTGGTCCTTCTTTATTTTTAAACTGTCTTTTGCACCAAAATTGCAATGACTTTTGGCGTAGGCGGCGAACAAAAGAACAAGACTGCAATTTTAAGACTTGAAAAGGAATTACCATGGCACGAGCAATCTGGAAGGGCGCGATCAGTTTTGGATTATTAAATATTCCTATCGAAGTATTTAGCGCAAAAGACGAAAAAAAAATTAGCTTTCATATGTTAGACAAACGCGACAACTCTATGATCGGCTATAAGCAATACAACAAATCTACCGGTAAAGATATTACCCGCACAAATATCGTGAAAGGTTATGAATACGAACCCCACCAGTTCGTCGTACTTGAAGAGAAAGATTTTATCAAAGCGAATCCAAAAGCCACGCAAACGATCGACATCGAAGACTTTGTACAGCTTGAAGATCTAGATTTTTTATTATTCGACCATCCTTACTACCTAACTCCAGCTAAAAACGGCGAAAAAGGCTACGTGCTTTTGCGTAAAGTCTTAGAAGAAACAAAAAAAGTCGCCATTGCGAAAGTCGTCATGCATAACTCCCAACATCTAGTCTGTGTCATTCCGAAAGGGGAATACTTAATCCTTGAAGTGCTTCGCTTCGCTCACGAAGTACAGAAGGTTGGAAAAGCCGAATTTTTAGATAAAGCACAATTAGCAAAAGTTAAAGTTTCTGCAAAAGAGTTAGCAGTCGCGCAAAAGCTGGTTGAAGATATGACGGCTAAATGGAAACCCGAGCAATATAAAGATACTTATCAAGATGAGCTTCGAAAATACATTAAAGCTAAAATAAAAAAAGGCGAGACAAAAGAGTCAGAACCTTTAGAAAAAGAAGAACGCACAAATACAAATGTGGTTGATTTAATGCCGCTTTTACAAAAAAGTTTGGCAGCCAAACATAAAAAAACGAAGACGCGAGCTAAAATCCGCAAAAGCGCAAGTCACGAAAGACACGCATGAGTCTTAAAGAATACCATCTGAAACGTGACTTTAAAAGGACGAAGGAACCGGACGGTCGCAAACCGGGCAAAGAAGGTCATATTTTTGTTATTCAAAAACATGATGCATCCCATTTACATTATGATTTTCGTTTAGAATTAGATGGAGTTCTAAAAAGTTGGGCCGTTCCAAAGGGCCCTCCGAAAACAACGAAAGAAAAACGCTTAGCCGTCGAGGTTGAAGACCATCCCGTCAGCTATGCAACTTTTGAAGGAACTATTCCTAAGGGAGAATACGGCGCGGGTACGGTCGAAATTTGGGATCACGGCACCTGGGAACCAATCGGAAATCCGCAACAGCAATTAAAAAAAGGTCATCTTGATTTTGAGTTAAAAGGCGATCGTCTATCTGGGCGCTGGTTACTTGTTCGTACTCATTTGAAAGCTAAAAAAGCGAATTGGCTTTTGATGAAAAGATCAGGGTCTATGCCGAAGAAAACCGTGTCGAAACCAACAAAAAAGTCAGACGAAAAAACTGAAATGAAAGTTGTAGCGAAATCTATTTCTAAATTACCCTCAAAAAAATTACCCGCTTTTATCGAACCCGAACTGTGCGCCTTGGTTGACCAAGCCCCCAAAGGCGATCAATGGATTCACGAAATAAAATTCGATGGGTACCGAAGCCTATGTCGTAAAGAAAATACTCGCGTTCAAATGTTAACGCGCAGTGGACTAGATTGGAGCGCCAAATACAAAGCCACCGTCGACGAAATGAAGAGAATTAAAGCCAAATCATTCTTCATTGACGGCGAAATAGCATGGGTTGACGACAAGGGCCGCAGCCAGTTTGACGGCCTACAAGATGCACTGACAGATGGACGAAGCCAAGATTTAGTCTATTACGTCTTTGATCTTCTTTATTTAAACGGCAAAGATTTGAAAGACTTGCCGCTACTTGAAAGAAAAAAGTTACTTTCAGAACTGATAAAAAACGCCAAATTAAAAAATATAATTTTTAGCGATCACCAAATCGCTGACGGTAACGACGTTTTTAAAGAGGCCTGCCGACTAGGTTTTGAAGGTATCATTTCAAAAAACGTTGACGCCGCTTACAATTCGGGACGCAGTACCGATTGGGTAAAAACAAAATGTACTCGCGTTCAGGAGTTTGTCATTGGCGGGTACTCTGTTCAAGAAAACAGTAAAAGTATTGGCGCGCTCCTTTTAGGTGAATACGACGACAAAGGGTATCTGACTTATGTGGGTCGCGTCGGCACCGGATTTAATAGCAAAAATTCTCTTGGATTAGAAAAAAAAATGGCAAAGTTATTATCGAAAGAAAATCCATTTTTTATAAAACCTTCGACGGCTGGATCTGTTCGATGGCTGAAACCCCAGCTTGTTGCCAACGTTGAATTCGGCGCTTGGACTTCTAAGCACATTTTACGTCATGCGGCCTTTAAAGGTTTACGCGAAGACAAGAAAGCTAAAACTGTGAAAAAAGAAATTGCGGTCAGATTAAAATCGGACGGGATTCGGGTAACTCATCCAGATAAAGTGATTTTTAAAGAAGGAAGAGTCACAAAATTAGATTTGGTCAATTATTACAAATCTATTCAGAAATGGATTTTACCGCATATTATAAATCGCCCCCTTTCCTTGTTACGCTGCCCTTTCGGCCAAGGTAAACCATGCTTTTTTCAAAAACACTTAGACCGCGAAGCTGAAGATGTTTCTATTCGTGACTTAGATGGCTTACTGCATTTGATTCAGATCAATGCATTAGAGCTGCATGCTTGGGGCACGCACGTTGATCATATGGATAACCCAGATTTAATTGTTTTCGATTTAGATCCTGATCCAACAGTGTCCTGGAAAGAAGTTAAAACGGCTGCATTACAACTAAAAAAAATATTGGATCAATTAAATTTAAAGAACTTTTTGAAAGTCAGCGGTAACAAAGGCTTACACATTCATGTTCCCGTTGCTCCCGTTTACGCATGGGATGAAATTAAAAACTTTGCAAAAAGTGTTTGTGATCAAATGGTTTCTAATGATCCGGATCGCTACACCACCCAGTTACTTAAAAAGAATAGAAAAAATAAAATATTTTTAGATTATTTACGAAATGGTGAAGGAGCTACAGCCATCGTTCCCTTTTCGGTACGAGCCACACCACAAGCGTCGGTAGCCCTACCCATTTCGTGGAAAGAATTAACAAAGTTGGCAGCTCCAAATAGTTTTACGCTGAAGACCGTAGAAAAAATTCTGAGTCGGCGCAAAGACCCTTGGGACGGCTATTTTAAAGTGAAGCAGAAAATAAAAGTACTAGACCAAGCCAAGAAAAAATAACACAGCGCCATACTAAAAGTGAGCTGGAACCTTTTTTTAGCTCATTAGATCGTAGGGGCCGCCTTTTTCTAGGGCGCGTTTGAAAGCTGGGCGGGATTTGATCGCTTTTAAGTATTTCATTAAGTTTGGTCGACTTGCATTCAATCCGCCGCGGGCTTCGGCAGCTTCGATTGGAAAACTCATTTGAATGTCGGCGGCCGAAAATTCGCTGCCTGCAAACCATTTTGTTTTTCCTAATTCAGATTCGACATAATCTAAATGTAATTTTAATTGTGGAGTTACGAACGAACTCATCACCGTGGCTGCAATTCCCTTTGTCACGGGCTTAATAAAGAATGGAACAGGAGCACTTGCGACTTTCGAAAAAATCAATGTTAGCAACAAAGGGGTCATCAAAGAACCTTCGGCGTAATGCAACCAATATGTAAAACGGCGTGCGTCGGGTGTTCCTGCCACAGGCTTAAGAAGTCCTGGGGCATATTTCTCTAGTATGTATTCAATTATGGCGGCTGATTCCGCAACCACGACGTCGCCATCCGTGATCAGGGGCGATTTTCCCAAAGGATGGATTTTTTTTAATTCTGGTGGCGCAAGCATCGTTTTTGCATCACGTTGATAGTACTTAATGTCGTAGGGAAGATTAAGTTCTTCAAGTAACCATAAAATACGCTGCGACCTAGAATTATTTAAATGATGGAGTGTAATCATGAATACAACGATAGTACGTCCCCCCGTGGATGCAAATACAATTATTCAATTTTGGTTTAATGAATTAAACGAAAAAGATTGGTTTTCGGCTGATACGAAATTAGACAATTTAATCCGCGAACGGTTTTTAGAAATTTACCAAAAAGCGGCCGCCGGCGAACTTTATACTTGGCGTGAATCCGAAGAAGGGCGCTTAGCCGAAATTATTATCTTAGATCAATTTTCTAGAAATATTTTTCGGGGTCATGGAAAAGCTTACGCGACGGATGATATGGCTTTGGTACTTGCGCAAGAAGCTATCGCGAATGAGGCCGATAACAAATTACCGACTAAGTATAAGGCCTTTATGTATATGCCCTATATGCATAGCGAATCAAAATTGATTCACGAAATAGCGGTTAAACTTTTCTCTCAAGCAGGACTTGAATCAAACTTAGATTATGAAATGAAGCACAAAAGCATTATTGACCGCTTCGGACAATTCCCGCATCGAAACAAGGTTTTGAACCGCGAATCGTCAATGGCAGAGATCGAGTTCTTAAAAGAACCAGGATCTAGTTTTTAGTTTTCAGTGCGGCATTTTCTACCTATAATAAATAGATGCAATCAATTACAACATATCTAAATGAATATGCCGATTCTCATGCATTCGTATTATTTGCATTGGTCTATTATTCGTTTTTTAAAAAAGCAGCAATCGTTGCATCGATGGCTTTAATTTCAGGACTATTTCTATTTTCATTTCAGTTTATTCCACACTTGTTAACTGTTTCGCTGACCGTTTTTGTATTGGCGTGGATTGGTCAATTTTATGGTCACCATGTCGAAGGCAAAAGACCTTCTTTTTTGAAAGACTTAACTTTTTTATTTGTCGGCCCAATTTGGATATTAAAAAAAGCGTTTCCTAAAATCGATTCTTATTAAAAAAACTTAAAAATACTGGCCCGCATATTGTATGGATTCTAAACGAATATAAATAGTCGTTGAAAGGATCTATGCCGCTTAATCTAAAAAAACTTCAGTTGGGTCGTTTTCCGAAATGGTTATGGATTACCATCTTAATTTTAGTCGTCATTCGCTTGGCTCTGCCTTACGTTGGCCTATATACAATTAATTGGGCGCTAGCGAATAAAATGGGTACCTACGATGGGCGAATTCAGGACTTTGACCTAAGCCTTTATCGTGGAGCCTATCAATTACAAGGCTTACAAATTAAAAAGAAAAATTCTGATTTACCACCGATTTTAGCGGTGAAAGAAATTGATCTTTCGATTGCATGGCGTACTTTGTTGAGTGGCAAAATCGCAGCCGACGTGCAAATTGATCGAATGGTCGTCCGCCTAATGGACAGTGATAAAAAAGAAAAAAAACAACTCGGTAATGATGAGCCCGGAGCGGAAGACGCTGCAAAAGCTATTATTCCAGTCTCGGTTGAAAGCGTGGTCGTAAAAAATTCAGCCTTTTATTTTACCAACAACGATTTAAAAATCGCACTGCCTGTTCAAATTGAAAGTATTTACGGTAAAGTTGAGGATTTATTAACGCGCGCACGCGGCCTATCTGAATCGATTAGCCCTTTTGAACTTGAAGGCTTTGCGATGGGTCATTCGCAAATAAAAATAGACGGCAAAGTTGATGCCCTAGCCACCCCGATCCGATTAGACGTCAATTTTTCACTTGTAGAATTTCATCCCAAATCAGTGAATGCATTACTGCTATCTTACCTACCACTCGATTTAACATCGGGAGAAATAAGCCTTTACGGAGAAACGGCCATGTCGAAAGGTAATGTCATCGGTTACATTAATTTATTTTTAAAGGATGTCGACGTTGTGGCTCCGGATCAAAAGCTATTAGGAGTTAAGCATTTCTTTATTGAAGTAATCTCTGCGGCAGCTAATTGGATCTTAAAGAATAAAGAGAAAGTTCTGGCCGCACATATTCCATTTTCTAAAACGGGTGAAAAATTTGATGTGAAATACGGAGAAGCTTTTTCATCTGCGATCGAAAATAGAAAAGAACCTTTAAAGAAGGGTTTTGATAATTCAATCTCTTTGAAAAATCTTGAAGCAAAATAAAAAAAAGGCCCTTCACGGGCCCGCTTTAAAATCAATTCATTGTATAACTGCGAATTACAAAGCACCGTGACTGATTTCGGTCTGATGCTTTTGTGTTTTTTCACGAATTGCCAAATACATCTTTTGCAGCTTCTTAGACTGCGTTGCCGATATTGTTTTTTCAAAGTGTGGAAATAATTTTTCTTCTTCTTCATCCAAATGATGTTTAACGTAATCGCACAATACTTTAATTTTTGCTTCGCGCAAATCCCGTTTTTTTGTGCGCTTAATTTTGGCCATAAGCTCTTCGGCGATGCGATGCTCTTGCAGACCTTCTAAGATATCTGGGCGTAACCATTCATTCTCTTTACGGATCTTATATAAAGACATTTCTTCGGCTTCGGTATGTGAATCCAAAAGATCAAAGAATAACTTCAAAGCTTTTTCTTTTTTGGCCGGTGCTAAGCGGGCTGACTTCACCTGCTTCATTAATTTGCGTAAAGCTTCATGATCTTCGATAAGTACATTTGTGTATTTCAAAACGACCTCCTAATAAGTCCGTATTTTGCGTTTGGATTACTTGATTTACATACTACTTAGCAATTCAAATGCTAGGGTCTATTCGCGTAAGTTGAGGCTAAAATCTACAGTAAGGGCATTTTAGGACTTTAGTTGAAATAATGCCTCGTTTTCGTGAGTAGAAGAACAGAAATAAAAAACACGGCAAAAAGGTCTAAAGTGATACATATCGAACTGTTGCTCCAATATTTTCGTCTCAAATCGCGACTTCGCTTTAATTTTTTTTCTCCGAACCGATACGAAATATGGGAACATTTTCTTTGGGGGTTCAATGAAAAAGCCACTTTCACGGCGTCAGTTTATTCATGGTGTGGGCGGACTATCGCTAGCTCTTCCATTTATGCCGTCATTACTTGCGCCGGGTACTTCGAATGCGGCACCGAATACAATACCCAAAAGGTTCGTCGCACTTTGCACTTTTGATGGGTATTACCAATCTGTTTACTACCCCACTGCCAACGCCAATAATCAATTTTCATCTGACGTATTTTATAAATCATTAAATGATATCGACGGGCCTATCTCTGAAGTTTTCGGACCTGAGTTTGATGCCTTTCGTTCGAAAATGAATATTTACCGCGGATTAGATATTCCTGGTAGCACAGGCCACTCACGCGCGAACATGCTGTGTGCGGCCGCACGTGAAGTTTTCGGTGATGACAATCCAGTTGATCCCGTAGGCACGTCTAAATCGATTGATGTACTTTTAGCAAAATCATCTAATTTTTACAAATCGATTCCGCAGTTTTCAGCCCTGCGCGGTCAAGAGCCTTCTTACAATTACAGTCAGTCATTTGATAAAGATGCAAATAACAAAACGATTTGTTTACCCTACGACACAAATCCGAAAGATATGTTTCAACAGGTTTTTGGCAACCGCATCGCCGACCCCGGAGTCGCCGCGCAGTTCAATGCCAAAAAGGTTAAACTTGGAGATCTATTATTAGCGAATTATAAAACGCTGATGGGTCACCGACGTATTTCTTCAGAAGATAAAGTAACGTTAGATAATTTCGTCACGCAACTTCAGGATTTAAATTCTAGAATAAATTCTAGCCCGACAATATTGTCGTGTTCGACACCAACACTACGAACTTTGTCGAGCGGCTATTGGGATCTTATGACCGAGCAAGATCGCGCGAATCATTTTTCAAATTATATTGATACAATGGTTTCAGCAATGGCTTGTGATCTAACTCGCATCAGCGTTATCAGTATGCGGTTACATGGCCACGATCACGCATTATCACATGCTGATCCAAACAATCGGGGCAACCAACTTCAATATTTAGCGAACACAAAAAAGATTTCAGCCGTGTACACTGAACTAGCCCGCAAGATGGACGCGTATAAAGAAATCGACGGTTCAAGCATGCTAGATAACTCTATTTTATACTGGGGTTCAGAAGACGCCGTCGGCGGAGCTCACACGTGCATGAGTATGCCCGCCGTTTCTTTAGGAAGCGCCGGCGGAGCTTTAAAAACAGGTTATTACGTCGATTACCGCACAAGACCATTCGTTCCCCACCCTGACCAAGACACCGGCATGGGACGTTCGTACACACAATTATTAATTACTTTTATGCGCTCATTAGGGTTGCAACCGTCCGATTATTTAACGTCCGGAGACGGTGGAGGTTTCGGAAGCTTTAATAAAAATTCATCGTATTCGAATGGGCATTACTTGGCGTACGAAAAATTTCGCAATGATGTCCTACCGTTTGTCGCTTAAAAAAGGAAGACCGATGAAAAAAATATTTACATCACATTCAGCCCAACTTTTTTCGATCGTGGCTATTTGCGGATTGTGTTTGTTCGCGTTTCAAAACTGCGGTCCGGCTTACGTTAATAGTTCAAATTTTTCGTCATTAGGTTTAGCCAGTCGCTTAGAGACAACTCCGGGTGCCTATAAGCAAAATCCGTTCACTTGCAAATTGCCCACAAACCAGGCCGTGCGGTCATTACAACGCATGACTCAAATTCAGTATTCAAATAATTTAAAAAGCTTAGTTGGCAGCGAAATATTTAACCAAGCTGCGCCATTAATTAATTCGTTGTACGAAGACACGCTTAAAAAAAATGTCAGTGATTTTAGTAATACCATATCAGACAAACAAATGACTGGTTACCAGGCGTTGGCTGAAAAAGTTTTAATTTATTTAAAAGCTACGCCCACCGCTTTGCAACAGTTAGGCGGCGCGTGCTACGCCCAAACACAGGTCACCGATGCTTGCCGTGATGCCGCTTTACAAAATTTAGGGTTACTGGCATTTCGCAGACCATGGACAACCACCGAACTTAAAAATTGGGTCGCCACGATTTATGCGCAAGGCGATTCGCCCGCAGATAGTCTAGCCACTTCTATTTACGCGATGATGCTTTCACCTGAATTTCTTTTGCACTTAGAATTAGGAGATCAAACGTCGGGGTCGGCATCTTCTTTTCAGTTAACACCCTACGAAGTAGCGGCGCGCATCAGTTACGGAATTGCCGATGCTCCACCCGATCAGACTTTGTATGCAGCCGCCGCCGCGAATCAGCTAGCGACCCAAAACCAAGTTGAACAACAAGTCGATCGTCTATTAAACACCCCTGAAGCCAAAACTAAAATTCGAAACTTTTTCATTTTCTGGTTGGATCCACGCCGTTATTCGGCGGCCAATTTTTCGGCTGATTTTCTACAGGGATTCGACGTATCCGCGGCAAACGATGAGTATTCACGGGAAATGCTTCAGTACATTGATTACGTGATCTTTACCAAAAAAGGCACGTTCGATGATTTGATTTTAGGTCAAGAGTCATTCGCGCAAACCGCGAGCGTGGCTGGTGTTTACGGGCACACGCCAACATCTGCTGGAATACCTGCGCGCATGGCGGCCGAACGCAAAGGTCTATTGATGCGTTCCCCTGTTATCGCCACCGACGGAAACGAAACCCACCCGATCGTGCGCGGAGTTAAATTCAGAAATCGTTTTTTGTGTGAAGCTTTCGGATTACCATCAGGAATTAACACCAACGATCCAACTTTTTTTTCAGACGAAGCCAGGCTTCATCTTTCGACGCGCGATCGCAGCGCCGGAATCACCGCCGGCCAAACTTGCATGGGTTGTCACAGCTCGATCAATCCGGTGGGGTTTTCTTTTGAAAATTTTGATAGCTTAGGTCGGCCGCGTAAAATAGAAACTGCATTTTCTAGCGCGGGTAAAGCCATTGCGCAATACCCAATTAAAACCAGTTCTTCGTCGGTTACATTGGGCGGTCCAACGTCAATTAGTATTCAAGACGGTTCAGGTTTAGTGGATGCGATCATGAAAGAAAATGTTTTAGCCGGTTGTTTTGTTAAGCAAGTTTCACGTTTTTACCGCATTCAGTTAGAATCATCTGATGACGCGTGTTTGCTGAATGGAATGTATGAAAAAACGATCATCAAACCAAACGCGACGGTACTTGAAGTTTTTAAACAGCAATTTTTATCTTCAAATATTTTTATGCGGCGAATGAATTAATTTAAAGCTTAGGGACAAATAAAAAACTGGCGCAAAAATCAAACAAAATAAGTCGGGGTGGCCATAATATTTTCGGCGATTGCATTGGGTTTTCGATGATATGGTTACCAAGGTGACCTGGGCTTTTCGTTTGCAAAAGTAAAAAGTTGCGCCTATTTTTAATTTATGAAACTAAAAAATTTTGAAATCAAAAATTCTGAAAAAAATCCGTTAAAAAAACACAAGACAGTGATTAAGCTCCTTTTTAAAACTGAAGACGAAGCTAAGGACGAGCTAAAGAAAACTCAAAGTCAACTTTCTGACTATCAAGAGCTTTTGTACGCGCAAAATCAATGGGCGGTTCTGATTATCCTACAAGGTATGGACACTGCCGGTAAAGATGGGCTGATCGAGCACGTGATGAAAAGCGTAAATCCCCAAGGTTGCGACGTAACTAGTTTTAAACAGCCAACGCATTTAGAATTAGATCATGATTTTTTATGGAGAACGCATGCACACCTACCGCAACGGGGAAGGATCGGTGTATTCAATCGCTCTTACTATGAAGACGTGATCGTACCGTCGGTGCATCCAGAAATTTTAGACTCAAGTCAGCTACCTCATGAAGTTCGCTCTAAAAAATTAATTAACGATCGGTGCCACGACATCGTTAACTTTGAAAAGTATTTAGCGCGCCAAGGTGTTTTGGTTATCAAAATTTTCTTACACCTTTCAAAGCAAGAGCAAAAAAATCGCTTGTTACGTCGTTTAGAAATTCCAGAAAAAAATTGGAAGTTCGAACCGTCTGATATGGTCGAACGTGGTTTTTGGGATAAATATCAAAAGGCTTACAATTTTTGTATCGAACACACCACTCATGAAAGTGCCCCTTGGTACGTGATTCCGGCCGACCATAAGTTAACCGCGCGGGTGATTGCTTCGGATTTGATTACGTCTAAAATGTCAGAACTCAAATTATCCTTTCCGAAAGTCAGTGCTGAAAAGCAAAAGCTTTTGAAAAAGTATCATTCAGAACTTAAAAATTCGAAGCGCTAAGACGACGTAGGTCTTAAACCAGATTTCCCTAAGCGAAGTGGGTCCTGTAGCACGAAGTCCGTCCAGAAAGGCCTTTGCATTTTAGTTACGATTTGAAATCGAAATGAATGGATTCTGCTTTGGTTTTGATCTTGCTTTAGTAAATAGGAAGACTAGGGGGAAACAATGAGTCCAGTACAACGTGTGATCAATATTTATAAAGCGAACTCTGAATTTTCAAATCAACATGGATCCAATTCGGCTTTAAATATGAATAATTCTTCTAAAAAGCAAGACTCTAGTTCTGGTCAGTCGACCTACAAAAATTCGTTCGACAAAATTTTATCTGAAAAAATCAAAAAATACGATTCACAACATAGCTAATTGCCGCAAAAACAGTTCGCCCTTGTCACCGTGAACGGTCTCTGTTTAGATCTACCTTCGAAAAGTCTTAAGGAGATTTAAATATGCTATACGAATTAACCGTCACCCAATTCACAAAAATGTTTCACAACTTACTTTCTATCCTAGATAAAGCGAACACATTTGCCGAATCTAAAAAAGTCGACCCTGAAGTTCTATTGAATTCTAGGTTAGCTGCCGACCAATTCCCATTGGTTCGCCAAATTCAAATTGCTTGTGACACGGCTAAATTAGGCGCGTCTAGACTGACTGCGAAAGAGGCTCCTTCGCATGCCGATACTGAAAAAACGATGTCTGAAGTTAAAGCACGTATTGAAAGCGTGATCAGTTACCTTGAAACTTTAAGCGCCAAAGATTTTGATGCGGCCGCAGAACGCCACATTACGCAGCCACGTTGGGAAGGCCAATATTTGACCGGGCATGAATACGTCGTAAACCACGTCATTCCTAATTTTTACTTCCACATCACGACCGCGTATTCGATTTTACGTCACAATGGCGTCGAAGTTGGTAAAAAAGACTATTTAGGAAAGATGCCTTATAAAAAATAGGTCTTTTTTGCTTAAGAATCAGATGATTCCTTGTCAAAAAGGGCTGTGTTCGATATGACGTCTACATAAACAATCGTTAAAATTACGATCTTACTCTACGAGGTTAACATGAAATCAATTACTGAATTTTCTAATGCTGCTTTACAAAAAGTTTCTGCTGCTAAAGCGGCTTTAGTTGCTGCTGGAAAATCTGCTGAAGAACTTGCTGCAGGCTTAGGTGAATCTTTGAAGCTTGAAGGCGATAAATTAAAATTTGCAATGGCTGCGGCTGATTTAATCGCAGATAAAAAAGCGGTTCGTCGTGTTGTTGTTGTTAGCTTTGCTGAAGGCGAAGTAGCTCCTGCTAAATACCAACAAGTTGAAGACACTCACTACTTAGTTGAAGTTTTAGAACCAGCTAAAGCCCCAGTTGCAGCTGCTGCACCTGCAGGTAAAGGTGGTCGTCCAGGTCAAGGTGGTGGTTTCAAGAAAGATAACAAATCTTCTGCTCCAAAATCTTCTCCTTGGGGAGCTTCTCCTGAAGAAATCGAAGCTAAGAAAAAAGCTTCTAAAAATGCTGCTTTAGCTGCGAAAGCATCTGCTAAAGAAGCACCTCCTGCTAAGAAAAAATAGTTTTCATTTTTTAATCTATTTTTAAATTTTGATAAGAGCTTTGGACATGATGTTTGAGGCTCTTTTTTTTTGGCATAAGCTTTGTAAAGTTCGTTATAAAGACTCAAACTTGGGGCTTAATGCCCGACTTAATGAATGGATTCTAATGGCTGAACAAATTTCGACAAAACGACTGCATTTAATTTCTAATTCAAAATCAGGCAAAGGGGCTGGCGGGTCTATCGCCGAAATCGCGCAGCGTGTTTGCGACCAAAACGGTTGGCAGTTGATCAATCACGAAATTCCTGACGCATCTGAATTTGATAAAATCATCGACGCTACCGTGGCGGCCGCTTTGTCCGATGGCGGTACGGTAGTGGCGGCTGGTGGTGATGGAACGATTCGAGCTGTGGCTGAAAAAGTTCAAAGCAAAAATATTACTTTTGCGGCGATTCCATGCGGTACTTTTAATTTTTTTGCAAGAACGCATTCTATTCCGCAAGATCCTGAACAAGCGTTTCGCGTTGCTTTAAATGGTGAACGACGCGCGGTTCGTTTAGGTGAATTCAATGGTCGTATTTTTCTGATCAACGCCAGCTTTGGACTCTATGCCAAAGCAATTCGCGAGCGCGAAGCCAATACAAAACGTTGGGGCCGTAATCAAATGGTGGTCATTATTTCGACGGTCATTAGTCTTTTGAAAGGTCATCGTTTGATGACGATTGATATGAAGGCCGACGGCGTTCCGAAGCGTATTCAGACTTCGATGATTTTTATCGGAAATAATTCATTGCAACTGCGCGACCTGTCGATGAACGTCGCCAAGTGCATGAAACGCGATTTGCTGGCCGTTGTGATGATGAAGCCGCTGTCATTATGGCAGACATTTGGACTTATTTTTCGCGGGCTACGTAAGGCGTTACAGCACGACGAAGCCTTAGATAACTTCTGTGTTGATTCTTTAAAAATCACGACCAAGAAAAGGCAGCAAATGGTCGCGCTAGATGGTGAAATTTTTAAAATGACTTCTCCGTTTCAGGTCGATGCACTACCAGCGGCATTGCAACTGATGAAGCCAACCGAACAACAAAAATTAGAAGCGCTTGAGCTGGATCGGATCTAAATATGAAGGTCCGCGTCGCGCATTTATCAGATCCTCATTTTGGAACCGTCAAACCGGAAATCAAGCAGGCCTTGCTCAATGCGATGAAAGATTTAAATCCTTCACTGATCGTGATTTCAGGCGATATTTCACAGCGCGCCACTTACAGCCAGTTTCGCGAAGCGCGCGCTTTCACAAAAAGTTTAGCGGGCCTTCCATTGATCGCGATTCCCGGTAACCACGATATTCCGTTATTTAATTTGATCGCGCGCTTATTTTACCCCTACGCAGGGTTTCGTTCGGTCTTTAAAGGGATTTTACAAAGACGGCTTATGGTTAACGGCGTGCAAGTTTTGGCTTTAAATTCAACCAGTCGGTTTCGCCACATTCAAGGTGATTTAGTGATAAGTAAATTAAAAAAACATTTATCTGAAATGTCGAACGAGGCTTTAATTCGCATCGTAACTTTTCACCACCCGATGGCGTGCCCGAAACATGTCGACGTCAAAAATCTGCTTAAAGGTCGCGAACAAGTTATGAAAATTTTAGAAGAAAAAAAAATTGATTTAATCTTAGGGGGTCACATTCATGATCCCCACGTTGCTTTGTCGACTGAACACTACAAAGACGTCAAACGGGCCGCCATTTTTTCAGTGGCCGGAACTTGCTTATCTTGGCGTACGCGCGCGGATGCGCCCAATTCATTTCATCTGATTGATATCGAAACTGAAAATTCAAGTCGTTTAGAAATTATTCGTTACGACGTTGATCAGAATTTTCGATTTCAACCCGTCGGATCACAAAAATTTACAAAAGACACTGAAGCTGGCTGGCAACGCGCTTAGGCTGATTTTTTATTCTCGCGGCGGTATTTATTCGGCGCTGGGTTTTCTTCAGAAATACGAATGAACTCAAGTTGTCTTTCAACCATGGCATCAAAAACGTTAAGCAGTTTATCATGCTCACGCGACTTCGGATCGAACCCTTGCGTCGGACCAACAAGTTCAATCATGTGGTGAATCGCTTCGATCGTTGAATAGCACCCTGCGTGCGGTTGCTTTCTAACTCGAAAATTAGAAGGACCCGGCGGTGAAAAACCAACGCGTGGTAACTGATGCAAATTTTGACTTAGCCTTACCATTTTTCGTGCGGTCGCCCAGGTTCCATCAATGACAAAGACCCTTAATTTTTTATTTGTAGGAAAATTTTCGGCCCGCTCTTTAGTTGATAGCGGCGTTAAATTTTTTGATTTTAATCCCGGATACAAAATAACCGAATGATATTCAGGATCATCAATCAGCTGATTCACATCTTTATTGTCAGAATAATTTTGTCCCATAATCAGGTATGAACCTTTTAAAGTTAAATGTGACATGCGGCCCGTCGCAATTCGGCGACGCATCTCGATCGGATGGATCAAAACGACAAAGTTAATTTTTGCATCGAATGGCTTGATGTGAGAGCAGTAACAGCTAAACTGCGGCTGAATGCAAACTTGGCAAAGGTTGCGATATTGAGGTTGTTGTTGCAGCTGCATTTCTTTTTTCAATTGATAGGCTTGTAAATTCATATTCTATTTATTTTAACAACCAAGACGCCTAAATAGGTAACACCACGTGCGCTTTCAAAGGTGTTCTGGACTTTCGATTTGGATAACGTATCTATCTGTGTTACATTAAACTCCATGAATTCATCAGCAAAAGTTAAATATTCTGTTCTTGATTTAGCTCCGGTGGCTGTTGGCCAAACGATCTCGGATGCATTTAAAAACACGGCCGAATTAGCCCAACATGCCGAACGCTTAGGATTCAATCGCTATTGGTTAGCTGAACATCACAACATGGATGGAATTGCTAGTGCGGCCACCTCAGTATTAATTGGATATGTCGCTTCAAAAACAAACACGATTCGGGTTGGTTCTGGTGGCATCATGCTGCCAAATCATGCCCCGTTGGTGATCGCGGAACAATTTGGAACATTAGAATCTTTATATCCAGGCCGCATCGATTTAGGTCTAGGTCGGGCTCCGGGAACAGATCAAGCGACGATGCGTGCACTACGTCGCGATTTACAAAATCAAGATTTTGGCGAACAAGTTCAAGAGCTGTTTTATTATTTTTCAGAAGGTTCACGCCATAATAAAATTAAAGCAAATCCCGGAACAGGATTAGATATTCCAATTTGGCTACTGGGTTCAAGTTTATTTAGTGCAGAGCTTGCTGGTCAGTTAGGGCTTCCGTATTCATTTGCCAGTCATTTTGCGCCCGAACTTTTAATGAGCGCATTAGATGTTTACCGGACTCACTTTAAGCCTTCGAAACATTTAAAAGCGCCTTACGTCATGATTGGTGTACAAGCGATGGCGGCGGATAAGAATGAACAGGCCGAGTTCTTATTAACATCTCAGTATTTACGATTCTTATCTTTAATTCGCGGTCAATCGATTCAATTGAAACCACCCGTTAAAAATATGGCTGGGTTGTGGACGCCCGCTGAAGAACCCTACGTTAAAGGCCGTTTTGAATCGGCTGTTTTTGGTGGGCCCGAAAAAGTGAAAATGCAGTTGAATGCTTTGATCGAAAAAACGCAAGCCAATGAAGTGATTATTACGTCTGAACCGTATGATCATCAAGCCCGCCTCCGTTCTTTCGAAATATTAGCTGAAGTATTACATTAAAACTTTTTTTCAAATTGGTCTGTCGCCAGTAAAACAAGCGTGCAGGCCTGCAAGACTTCGATCCCCGCTTTTTTTAATGCTGTTTCTAATTCTAGGTTTTCACTACCGGGATTAAAAATCACCCTTTTCGGTTTTAATTCCAGAATTTTATTTTTAAGACCAGACGATATCTTAGAATTTACGTACATCGTTAGTGTATCGACATTTATTTTAATATCGGACAAGTCAGAAACCACGGGCGTACCTTCTAAGTTTTTAATTGTCGGACTAACTAAAAAAGATTTGTGCCCGTGATTCATTAAGCTTTTAAAAGCTTTGTAAGAATAACGATCTGGGTTATCGGAAGCTCCTAAGATAACTACATTTTGTTGCATGCCCTAAATCCTTGCGTGATGGTGATCGCTTTTCGCCTTATTATTTTCGGCCGTCACCGGTGTTTCGCTATACTCTACAATTTGTTCGATGAATTTGCGACAAAATGCCGGAATGTCTTCAGGCTTTCGGCTGGTGATAATACCTTGATCGACAATCACTTCTTGATCTAACCACGTTGCGCCCGCGTTTATTAAATCGGTTTTCAGTGAAGGCCAAGACGTTAACGTGCAATCATCGATTAAACCTGTTTCGATTAAAATCCAAGGACCATGGCAAATCGCCGCGACGGGCTTTCCAAGTAAAATAAATTCTTTTACAAATTGAACAGCGTCCGCATCGATGCGCAGTTTATCGGGATTCATGACTCCGCCGGGTAAAAGGATAGCGTCGAAGTCTTCTGAATTGGCTTCAGAAACCAATTCATCGACATCAATTTTTTTACCCCAGTCTGTCTTATTCCAGGCTTTAATTGACCCACCCTTTAACGAAATTATTTTGGTTGTGGCACCGGCGGCCTCAAGGGTTTCTTTTGGTTTAAAAAGTTCTGATTCTTCAAAACCATCCGTTGCTAAAATGGCGATTGTTTTTCCTTTTAAATCTTTTGTTTCAAACATAAATTCT
>JACMQO010000166.1 GCA_014376935.1 Bdellovibrio sp. | reverse complement strand
AGGTGGTGAACGAAACCGCGTGAATTTAGCGAAAATTTTAAAAGAAGGCGCAAATTTACTTTTACTAGATGAGCCTACGAATGACTTAGACGTCAACACGATGCGTGCGCTTGAAGAGGCGCTGAACGAATTCGGTGGATCAGCGATTGTGATCTCGCATGACCGTTGGTTCTTAGACCGCGTATGTACGCACACGATGGCTTTTGAAGGTGACTCAAAAATAGAATTTTACCCCGGAAGCTACTCTGAATACGAAGAAGACCGTAAAAAACGCTTAGGCGAAGATGCGGCTCCGAAGCGTATTCGTTTCAGAATGATCGAAGCGTAGTCTTAGGCTGCTAATTGTCATGAAAGTTTGTCTATTTTCATGGGTAAACTAGACCAAGGTTAGCAAAGATTTATTTAAAAAAACCGATAAGTAGTACGAGGTCACAAAAGTGATAAGCGCTCGGAACCTATCGGTTTTTTTATTTTCATGGCTGTCTTTTTTTGCGGTGGGCGCGGCCGGCTCAGGCGCTGCCACGTCAGCACAGACAACGGCAAAATTTGTTTCTAAGTATCCGGGTTTTGAAAGTAGTCTTCAGCGTTTAAACACTTTACAAGCAAGTCCTACGTGCCCCCTTTTATCAAAACTTTCAAATTCAACGTGCCCCAAAATATTAACTGATTTGGTCCAAGACGAAGCGGGCGATCGTGCACTGGGGTTAGTTAAAAATAACGTCAAGATGTGCAGCATGCCGCTTGAATTAAAAGATCCAAATCTAAATCGTGATCTTTTAAAAAATACGGGCGATCTACAAAAAGCATTTCAAAGTAATCCGAATTTAGATTTAGGTGATTATTCAAATTCAACAATCAGTGCCTGCCAATCTTTACCGGCTAGCGTTGGCGTGCCTGCGGTTTCTAAATTTTATTATTATGGTTCAAGATTAAATGCGGCCTCTGGCAAAGCCGCACAAGAAAGTGCATTGATCGCAAAACTTTTAGGAAAAGCCGCGCCTGAATGCCCACCGTCAGATATTTTAAACGCGGCCAATAAAATTTGTAATGAAATGAAATCGTGTGCGCAGGCGACGACTTTAGATCAATTGGCATCGAAAGCGACAAATGATGAACAGATTTATTCTGAATTTGTTGATCAGTTAAAAAAGCTTCCCGCAAAATGCGATGAAGATAAAAAGTGTAAAGCCACGAAAGACGCTTATAGCGCGGCGGTTTTAGGATTAGCTGAAATGAATCCTTGGTTTTTAAATGATGACTTCCGCCAAGATAAACGAAAAAAACCGATGAAAGAGCGTTTAAAGACTTATCTGGAATCATCGCAAAAGGCATTGGCCGATCAAAGTAAAAAAATTCAAGAGGCGGCCGCGTGTATTCACGGTAGCCGCACGGCTCAATGCAATTTAGATCAGTTGCGTGAAACTCTTTCAAATACGCCTGAACTTGGCAGCATCGATGGCATTCGTAAAGACCAGTACGTCACTTCAAAGTTAATATCGGTTCAATCATGCACCGAACAATGGACATTAGAAAAAAACCGCGTTGGTAAAGTGATGACTGATCTTTACTGGGATGTTGGCGTCACGATTAGTACGTTTGGCTTAGGTGCCATCGCGACGGCGGGTAAGTCGGCTTACATCGGGCGCGGTAGTCAATTAGCCCGTATGATGGGATTAGGGGCCGAGTCTCTAAATTTATCACTCGACGTCTTTAATGCAGGCACGGGTATTGCCGAAGCCATTAAAAGTTGTGTATCAAAAAGCGTTGATCTAACTCAAAGTTCAAAAAATAAAATTTGTACGGCGAATGGAAGCGCTTTAAGTCGTACAGATAAGTCTCATGGATCCTGTGCGGTGCAAGCCGGGCTTAGCGCGGCGGGTGTGCTGGCAGTGATTCCGGGTGGAATACGTATCGCAAAAATTCTAAAAGAATCAAATTACATGGCTGAAACGAAAGCTATCACTGCAGAAGTTGTTAGTGTCCGTCGTGCCGAAACGGCTGCGACCCGTGAATCCAGAGCAGCCTCTTCAAGTTCAGCGTCGTCAGCCATTGGCGAAGCTGAAGACGCGGTTGGTGGCGGTAAAAAACTGACTCGAAGTGGTGACAAGCCAAAAAAATCGAGCGGAGAAAAAAGAATCGCTAGTCGAGTTGCGGTTCCTGAATCGGCGCAAAAGGTGACCGCCATCGAAAGCCCTACTGTTGCAAACTTGCCCGAAACGATGAAATTGAGCCAGGTTGAAAAAGCTGACGGCAGTAAAACCATGATTTATGAAATGGCCGAAAAACTTCCGGATGGACGCTACGTACGGACCAGCGGCGAAGTACCTATCGATGAAGTCAGCGGGGCTATAAACGCAAATTTTAGTTCAGGTCGTAAATTTTTTGATGACATGGCTGAAGCCAAAGCCGGCAAAGCCTTTTTAGCATTTGTTGATGTCGGTATGTTAGGGGCCGTGAATAATAAATTTAAAGCGGGAACCGCTGCGGGTGATCGATATCTAAAAGCCGTTGCGGACGAAATTTTAAAAGCGGGCGAAAGTAAAATGACGCTGGCTCGGCTCGGCGGCGACGAGTTTGGTTTAATTATCGATTCAATAAATCCCGCCGAAGTAAAAAGAATTTTAGAAAAAATACAGTCAAATATTAGAAAAAATTTAGACGGCGATGCCCATCAAGTTTTCAGAGAAGAGAAAATAGTTCGTGCTAAAAATTATAAAGAAAAAATGGATGAAGTTTCAGCCGGCGGTTTACTTGAGCCTACGAAAAAAGAGAAGCTAGCCCTTCGTGAAGACATCGACGAGCTGGCTAAGATTCAGCAACCTGATATTTCAATTGGATCTGCGCAAATCGGTCACGGCGACGACATCAGAGACTTGCAGCAAGTGGCCGAAGATCAAGCCAAACAAATGAAAATTCAGTCCGCTTTAAACTTCGGGCGTTCAGCTGAAAAATACGGTTCAGATGCCATTCCAAGTTCAAGACCAAACCCGATGTACATGGCGCCAATTGAAGAGGCCGTGCCATCTGCGTATTGGAGCAAATCAGTACCCGCTGCAGAAAAAGTTCCAGCTTTAAGTTCTTTACCCGCGATGAATGTAACAGCCGTTGAAGAGGTCAAGCGCGTCGGATCGATCACGTTAATTCGCGCTGAAGATGAATTAGGTCGAAGCACTTATCAAGTTGAGCATTACTTGAAAGATGCCGCAGGCGCCACGACTAAAATTACGAAAGAGCTTCCTGTGAATGGATCCACAGGTTTATTAGATGCCCGCCATCCAGAAGCTCAAAAAATTATTTTAGAACAGATTCAAACCGTTCCCGACACTGCGATCTTGATGCCAAAATTAACATCCTTAAAATATTTCAACTATTTTGAAGACGGATCGGCCGCAGGCGATGAAGTTTTAAAAATTGTGGCTGATACGATTAAAAAAGATATGCGAGCGACAGATTTAAGTATGAAGCTAGGTGGCGCTGACTTTCTGTGGAGTGTGAACAAGGGTGCGGCCGATAGCATCGCCCAAATTGCGCTAAAAATTAATGATGACGTCGCAAAAAATCCAGCCTTTAAAGTCATCATTGAAAAAGAAAGAACGGCGATCGTTGCTAAATTAGCCGAAGTAAAAAGTATGACTGTAGCCGGTGTCGACCAAACGGCAGAGCGTAAAAAAGAAATCGAAAAACTAAATCAAAGGCTTAAAGAGATTAAAAATTTTAAGCCCGATATTCAGTTGCAGGCCGCTTCGCAAAGCGAAATTAGAAATTTAAACTTCGATCAAATCACGACGTTGATGGATGATAAATTTAAAGCGGCGCGTTCTGCCGGTAAATAGATCCTAGTAAAGGCCCCGTTTAAGTCATTTAAATTCCACCCACGTTAAGTAAATAAGAGTCGCCGTCTAAAACTTTCTCCATATCGCCTAATATTTTTGACCATGGCGTGTCTTCAGTTTTTGTAGTTAATAGATGATTCATCAGTTGAACCAAGACAGCGTTCGACGTTTCAAAATAACTGGTTAGTCCATTGGTGATGATATCAATCTTAGCTTTTGTTTTTTCAGCCGCAAAAGTTTCTAAATAATACGAATAACTTGAACATGAATCAAAATAGAAAAGTTGTTTCTTTTTTGGATTGAATTTGAACTTGCCGGCTTTGGCTTCTAGCGATGAAATATCTAAGAAGCCGCCAAGGCCAGAATGGCCCCCGTAAAGAATAACGTCGGCGGTTTCTACAGCTTGCTTGAAAAATTGAGCAAACGCCACTGACTTCGATGCGATATCTGTATCAACCAGCATGTGTTTGACTTCAACTTTTATTTTTTTGCCGTTATCTAAAATGATTTCTTTTTTAAATATATGTAAAGGCACAATGGTGCCCGAGGATTCGCGCGATTCAACAAATCCTTGCGCCCGCATATAGTCATCGAATTCGTTAAAGTTCATGCGACCATCGTCATCTTTGACTTTTAGTCCTTTAGAAAAACCGTGAATCATATAAATTGAAAAGAAATCGCCGTTCCCGTTATCGCCCCGTAAGTAGGGAAGGCGTGCAGTTTGATCCATTTTCTTCGCCTTAAACAATTCAATTGTAAATTCAACATTTGTAGCTAACGGCGCCTGGCTTAACGATTCACAACCATAGCGAAATGGATCGTAAAAATACCAAAAGTCACCAAGACCGGCGTAGTGCGAATCGGTACAACTTTTTTTATAAATTTTGTAAGGGTTTGTAGGTAGAGGTAAAACGAAAGATCCCGCGTTCAAAATCGCGGCCGCCGCCTTTTTATTTAAAATCATTTGGCCGATGTTTGAATAAGTTAGGATCACTTTATTTCGCACTGTTTTTGAGTCTAAAATTTTGATTTTCATTCGGGCACGGGGCGCTCCAATGCCACCTTCACTATTTGCTTCGATCCCGTAAGTCGCCATTAGTTCTGGAGAATGTAAAATTCCAAACATATGTTGCGCGTGAAATTGCGCTTGATCTTCAGGTGAATCTGGCTGATCTGCGGGAACTTCGATTGTGGTTGTGTAACTGAATTTAACTTCGACCCCTGATGGGCTGATGATTTGTGCGTTTACGACTTCAGAAAGTAAAAATACGTAAAGCAGTGTCGATAAAGCTGACAGCCCAGAAAAAAAGATAGTTTTCCCCATACCGCGTTCCCCTCAATTAGAATTGAATTCTACATTTAAGACTAAGCAAAGTTGGGTCCAATTTACTTAAGCGATCGGTTTTTAGTTTGTTACGTCTTAGGTGAATCTACGGACGAATGAATATGCTGAAGTTGCCGCTGGTTTTTTAAAGTGCGCGTCACTTTGTGTTTATCGGTGTAATCGTTGCCTTTTAAGAAGAACGGCAGATCGCGACGTTTTGCTCCGTAGCAGTAGTCTTTTTCGATGATTTGATAGGCTTGCTCTTTAGGAACATCTTTTGATTTTAGAAAAAGCCAAGCTTGTTCAGATAGGCTTAATAACGACAAACTGTGCGTTTCGTTAAAGCTTTGCGATAAAAATTCAGACAAAGCAAAGAAAGACCAAAAGAAAGAGTTGGCTGCGCTTTGATCTTTGAACCACATCATAAAGTTTTTGAAATTACCACTATTCGCGTACAAGTCCCAAAATTTCGCAAATCGATTCATCTTTTGTAAGGTGACATAGTCCATCGTATCAGTACTTAGAATTTGATAGGGCGGGTAGTCTGAGTAAATCATTTTAAAAGTCTTTTCGTGGCGCGCGATGGGTGTGCCTTTTAATCGCTTCAAGATGCCGACTTGAATTTCATCCGGCCCCATGACGGCTAATCGGTCAAAACCTTCTCCGAAGCTGTTCAGTGTTTCACCCGGAAGACCTACAATTAAATCTGCGTGGGTGTGCACTTTGGTAGAAGTACGAATGAAATTAAAGTTTTGTTCAACCTTAACAAGGTCATTCTTTCTTGAAACGTTGGCCGCAACCGCCGGATTCAAAGTCTGAATGCCCACTTCGAACTGTAACGATCCTTCAGGAAATTTCTGAATCAAGTCGCGGATTTCAGTCGGCAAACGATCAGGAACCATTTCAAAATGTAAAAATAAACCAAGCTCAATATGCTCTAAGAAAAATTGTAAGATCTGACACGACGTTGTTGGAGACAAGTTAAAGGTACGGTCGACGAATTTAAACGTGCGGGCTCCGCGGTCCATCAGTGTCTTAATTTCACATAAGAAGTGCGCCAGATCAAAACTTCGTACTGATTTATCAAGTGATGATAAACAGTATTCGCACTTATAAGGACAACCGCGCGACACTTCAACATACAGAACACGATTCTTAATGTCTTCATCACTATATAGATCGTAAGGCGTTACGATACTTTTAATGTCAGGTAAATCGTCTGCCACAACCTGAGTAGAAGGCAGAATTCCTAAATTTAGATAGTCTTCGCAAAACTTTCTAAACGAGAAGTCGGCTTCACCTTTAATGATAAAGTCGCAGTGCTTAATGTGGGCTTGCGTCTCGGTTTCGTAACTGATTTCGGGGCCGCCTAAAACAATTTTAATGTCAGGTGCAATTTTTTTTAGCGTCGAGATCACTTCTAATGTTTCAGTGGTATTCCATATATAGACACCGAATCCGACAACCTTTGGGTTATAACCTAAGATTCTTTCAACGATGACTCGTGGATTTTCTTTGATCGTCCATTCAAGAAGTTCCGCGCGTGAAGCAAGATCGCCTAAGTTAGCTAATAGATAGCGTAATCCGAAAGAGGCGTGTTGGTAGGTCGAATTCAGAGTACATAATAGGATATCAGCTTGTTTCACAGCCTAGCTTTTAGCTAAAGAACACAAGACTTCATAGCTTTTTTTTACCGACCAGAAATTTTCACTCGATCCCCCTTGATCTGGATGAGTTTTCAGCAAAGCTAGGCGATACGACGTTTTTAACTCTTTATGGTTGAAGTTAATGGGTAATTGCGGAGCCCACTGCGTGATATCGGCAAAAGCCAAAGCCTGTTCGTCGTTGAAAGTATGAGTCGCTCGCGCCGGAACCGGCTGTGTCTGTGCCGGTCGATTTGTGCTGCGTTTGAATTTGTTGTAAGGGTTCGTTGATTTGTTTGTATATATAGAGGTCTGACCCATCAAGTACGCTAATCCAGCCGGATCAAGAACAGTTTCCCAACCCGCATTGATCGACGCAGCCATTGAGTGTGAAGGGGTTGAAGTCATATCCACAGGCACATTTTCGTCTTCAAAAAATTCTAAAATTTGTGCGAAGTCGTTAACTGCTTTCATACTAAACTGATCGGAAGTGTTAGGAATTGATGAAGGCTAGCTTCGTAAAAACTGGATCAAAACAAGATTTTCAGAGAGAAATTCAGATATCAGATATCGCGATATCGGATATCTGATATCAGCAGGGGTGGGGGGTACCCCCCACCCAAACGTCCAAAAAATGCGAAATTTCCCTCGAGAAAAGTGTGATTCTCGAGGGAAAAAGGGGTGCTTTTGATGAAAAAATCGAAATTCCCCTCTAGAAAACGTAAGTTTTCCGTAACTTTTTTTGAAAAAAAATGATTTTTCTGCATTTTTGTATTGGACAAAGATAAAATTGTAGCCTTAGACTGTGTTCATTGGATGTTAGTCTTAAGACTAAAGTTATAAAACAAATCGCCAACCTTAACGGAGGATACAATGGCAAAAACTACTAAGAAAGCGGCTCCTAAAAAAGCTGCTCCTGCAAAGAAAGCTGCTCCTAAAGCTGCTGCTAAAAAAACGGCTGCTCCTAAAGCTGCTGCAACTAAAAAAGCTGCTCCTGCAAAAAAAGCTGCTCCTGCAAAGAAAGCTGCTACTAAAAGAACTCCAAATGCAGCGTTCATGAAGGCTTTAACTCCTTCGGCTAACCTTGCAGCTGTAATCGGTGCTACACCAATTCCACGCACTGAAGTTGTTAAAAAATTATGGGCTTACATCAAGAAGAACAATCTTCAAGATGCTAAAAACCGTCGTAACATCAATGCTGATGACAAATTAAAACCAATCTTCGGCAAAAACCAAGTTTCTATGTTCGAAATGACAAAACTTGTTTCTAAACACTTAAAATAGTTCATAAGCTATTATTTTTGTTTAAAATTAAAAGCCCTTTAAGCTTCTAGCTTTAAAGGGCTTTTTCATTTATATTCTTCGCTATGTCAGAAAAACCATTAAGCCCTGAAGAAATCAAAAAGATGCGCGTGGCGTGTAACTTAGCCGCCAAAGTTCTTACCCACACGGCCAAGTTCGTGAAGCCGGGTATCACCACTTTAGAATTAGATAAAATTGCAGATGATTACACCTTAAGCCTTGGCGCTATTTCGGCCTGCACGGGCTATCATGGCTACCCAGCTTCAACCTGTATTTCGGTCAACCAAGTCGTTTGTCACGGTTTGCCGGGCGCGTACGTGATCAAAGATGGAGATATCTTAAATATCGACGTGACGGTTAAGAAAGATGGCTTCTTTGGCGATACTTCAAAGACCGTGTTGGTCGGTAACGTTTCAAAAGTGGCGATCGATTTAGTGGATTGCGCCTACGAAGCGATGATGCTTGGAATTAAGACGATCACGCCGGCTGGAACCACGGGCGATATCGGTTTTGAAACAAATAAGTTCGTCACCCGCCGCGGGTATTCAACGATTAAAGAAATTGGCGGGCACGGGATAGGCCGCGTATTTCATACAGACCCATTCGTTCCGGCCTTCGGCAAAAAAGGTAAAGGCGAACGCTTTATTCCATGGACATGTTTTACGGTCGAACCTATGGTGAATGAAGGCAATGAAGAGTACATTGAATATGCGATCAAGGGTTCAAGTATTAAATACTATGAAACGAAAGATCAAAAATTATCGGCGCAGTTCGAACACACGATTCTGATGACTGATTCGGGCTACGAAATTTTAACTTTAGATTAAATTTAAAAAGTAAAAAACAACTAAACGGGGATTTCCAAATCATGAGAACAACAACAGAAAAAGGAACGAATTCAAAAATGGGAAAAATGAATATGAAAATGAAGTCAGTCGCAAAAAACACAACTTCTGTTGTTAAAACAACAGCGGCGAAAATTGATTACGCTGTTTGCAAAGAAGCCATGGAAAATCCAAAAGTATTCGCCGAATTAGCTCGTTGGGGCCGCGAAGAAATCAATATTGCTGAAAAAGAAATGCCAGGATTAATGGCGTTAAGAAAAGAATTCGGTAAATCTCAGCCTTTAAAAGGCGCGCGTATTTCGGGTTGTTTACATATGACAATTCAAACGGCGGTTTTAATTGAAACATTAACTCACTTAGGTGCTGAAATCCGTTGGTCGTCTTGCAATATCTTTTCAACGCAAGATCACGCAGCCGTTGCGATGGCCGCAGCGGGTATTCCGGTATTTGCTTGGAAAGGTTTAACTGAAACTGAATTTAACTGGTGTATTGAGCAAACAATCACGGGTTGGGGAACTGAAGGCTACAATCTTATTTTAGATGACGGCGGCGATTTAACAAACATGATGCACGAGCCTCGCTTTGCAAAAATGTTGAAAAAAATTATCGGTCTTTCTGAAGAAACAACAACGGGCGTTCATAATTTAGAAGTGATGCTTAAAAATGGAAAACTAAAAGTTCCGGCAATCAACGTGAATGACTCTGTTACAAAATCAAAATTTGATAACTTATACGGTTGCCGTGAATCATTAGCTGACGGTATCAAACGTGCCACTGACGTTATGGTTGCTGGTAAAGTTGTTATTGTCGCTGGTTACGGAGACGTCGGAAAAGGTTCAGCGCAATCAATGCGCGGACTAGGCGCTCGCGTTCTAATCACTGAAATTGATCCTATATGTGCTTTACAAGCCGCGATGGAAGGTTACGAAGTTGTCACGATGGACGATGCTTGCGCGCGTGCCGATATTTTCGTAACGGCAACAGGCTGCTGCGATATCATCACTGAAAAACATTTCAATAAAATGAAAGACAATGCGATCGTTTGTAACATTGGTCACTTCGATATCGAAATCGACATGGCTTGGCTTAACAAAAATTCAAAAGCGCGTGAAGTAAAACCGCAAGTTGATATCCATACTTTAAAAAGCGGACGTCAACTTATCGTTTTAGCTAAAGGCCGTTTAGTGAATTTGGGTTGCGGAACAGGTCATCCATCATTTGTGATGAGTAACTCGTTCACCAATCAAGTTTTGGCGCAAATCGATTTATTTATAAATTTAAAAGCGTACCCAAAAGTTGCGATCTACCGTTTACCACAGCACTTAGACGAAAAAGTGGCGGCATTACACTTAGGTCAGTTAGGCGTTTCGTTAACAAAATTAACGAACAAACAATCTAGCTACTTACACTTAAGCCAAGCGGGTCCATTTAAACCGGCTCACTACCGTTACTAGTTTTTAGTTTGTTTATAATTGAAAGTTTGCGAAAGCCGTCTTCAGAAATGAAGGCGGCTTTTTTTATGAAAGATATTTGAATGATCTATCTGGCTCAGTGAAAAATCTTTTCTGAAAAATTTTTGAACTCCTCTTTCTCCCGAAGTTTGCCATTGGTAAGGTGTACCAACGGCAAACTTCGGGAGAAAGTGGAATGAATAAAATTAAAGGTTACCCACAAAACAATTCAAAAAGTTATTGTGCAGCCGCTATCCCAACGCAGTTAAAATCTGTCTTCATGCGCTCTGCCGAAATTTTTAAGGGTAACAGGCCATACGATAACAATGTATCGTTGAAACATTTTAAGTTAAATTTTTCTTTCATGCGGGTTTGCATTTCATCACGTATACTTTTTACCGTTAAATAACCTTCGTAATAACTGGGCGCTTGCCCGATATCGGCAAATTTATAGCGACGTAATTCTAAAGCGGCCATCGCTTTTGAAACCCCTAGCTCTTTAATATAAACATCGAAAACTTTTTGATCTTTGATTTGGCCAAGTTGCAGTTGCGGATCTAAGAACATACGCGCGATTCTCCATAGACGAATTTGCTGTGCGAACAATTTTTCTTCATCGTTTAAGTAAGGATAAACTAAATCTTCAGCATAAACGGCCCAGCCTTCAATGTTGACATTGTTTGCGGCGTAAGTGCCGCGGATAAAGCTAATGCCTTTATCTAACATCTGGCTAAACTGCATGTCGTGCCCCGGGCGGCCTTCATGCGCCGTTAAGATCATCGCAGAGTCTAGCGAACTAAAATCGTCAAACGGTAGTCCTTGGGTGGAGCTGGGTACGACAAACTCGGGGCGTTCGCCGCGATTATTGATTAATGGTGGAGGTTGTAAATGCGGAACAGGGGTGGCTTTGGATTCAGCATCGCCAGCCACGCGAATCACTAGCGGAAAATTCGGCACCGAGATCAAATTATGCTCGCGCATGATTTTTTCTAAACGCTGATCGGCCGTTTTATAAAGTTCTTCGATTTTTTTCATGTCGGTGATGGGTTTTGATTTTAAAAATTGAATGACGGCTGCTGGATTGGTGGGTTTTAATTTATTTTTCTTCGCGACTAATAAGGCCTGCGCTTTAAAATCGACATACAATTTCGCGTAATCAGCTTTTCCTTTTTTAATTAGATCTGTCGCCGACATTTGAATGGCGCGACGTTTTAAAATTTGGTCATAAACTTTTTCTGGCAGGCGTGGATCTTTACGTGCTTTAGTAAGAATAATATTTTTTGTAAAAGTATCGTAGCGTTTGGCTTGCAAAACGAACTGATCCCAATCAGCGCCCCAGTCGTAACGTTCAGAGGCAATTAGCATTTCTTTAATTCCGGCTAGGTACGAATGCGAATCTTTTAAATACTCTTTCACTTCGCCATCAAAAACAAAAAAGGGCTTTTGGCCTTGAAATTTTTTAGATTCGTATTCGAATTTTTCTTCCATCGCGACCAGTAACGGGCGGTGGGTGGCGTCGCCCTGCACGTAAATTTTAAAACGATCAATCGATGCTTTTCTTCTTTCTTGAGGGGATTGCGGATTATTTAAACTTTGCATGTATTGAAAAACGGTTTGCGTGCCCGGAGAAAATTCAACTTCATGTTCTTTCAATGAAGTGTCAATATTGTCAATTTGAGCGGTCAGCCAATCTTTTAAAACTTGAAAATCAATGCGAAGTTCGATGTCTTTTGTGGATT
>JACMQO010000165.1 GCA_014376935.1 Bdellovibrio sp. | reverse complement strand
TAGTGCAAGAAGCCTTCATCAAAGCGTACGAGAAACTCAACATGTTTGAGGGCCGTGCTAGCTTTAAGAGCTGGTTATATCAGATAACGGTGAATACCGCGCGAAACAAATTGCGCGAAAACCGTAACGACTTTTCGGACATCGATGATGTCCAATTATGTGTAGCGCCCATTGCAGAACGAACTTTAGTTCACAATGCGGTTAGCGACATGATCCAACTGGAAGTGGATCGTCTACCCTTCAAACAAAAAACGGCGTTGGTTTTGCGGATATACGAAGACATGAGCTTCGCCGAGATAGCTGCCGTCATGGAGTGCCCGTACGACACGGCGAAAGCCAACTACAGACACGCTTTGATCAAGCTAAAAGAAGTTTTTGAAACCCAAAGTGAATTGAAAAAATGGACAGAAGACGTCGGAGGTTTTTTCATGGAGCTTAACACAGCAAATTTTGCGGAGGCTGATTAAAATGAGACAGGCATCATCTAAAAAAGAATACTTACTAAAACTAAAACTGAAGAAAGAGGATCCGGTCGAATTGCCGATGGACGATCAGTTTTTCGAGGCAATGCATAATAAAATCATGCAAGCCGTCGATGCGACGGAGATCAAGCCCGGAAGCAAGTGGAACAAGGCCACCATCTTTCTGGAACGAAAAACGTTGTTTTCGAAAACGTTTGCAAAAAAGATTTTTAAATCGGGCATCACAGGTTGGGTGACTTCGATTGGACTGGGATTGATAGGAATGACATCCCAAGCATCGGCTTACATTGAATATCTTAAAGACTCTACTCGGCTTTAATCGAGTCAAAAATCAAATGCGACGGAGACGGAATTCCGACCATTGATTTTTCATACCAAACAAAACCCCACGACATTATATAAATGATTATTTACCCAAGGCGATCCAGATATGCCTCGGATGGCGAATTTTCACGTTCGCATAAGTTTTTGTTAGATCAGCTATTAGGCCTTCGCTGTTCGACAGCGATTACGTTTCAGACAGTTGTTGCTTCAAACCAAAGTCGGTCTGTGGCTTATTACGGCGAACAACTTCATCGTATAAAGTTCCATTTTCATTCGAACGCGTTAATAGTTTATGGAATACGTGGTATTGAACCGCCGTATTGCAAAATGGCACCATAGTGACACCATTTAAAGATAAGCGAAATTCGATGTCAGAATCTTCGCCGAATCCGGCCCCTTCGTAACGCGTGTCAAATCCGTTAATATCCAAAAGATCTTGTCTAGCGACAGAAAAATTACAGCCAACAATTCCACGCATTTTTTTGTTCGCGGATTTTCGAAGCGTTTCGTTTTTGTAATAAACGCCTTTGATGCCGTTATTGTCTTTCATGAAAAGGCCACCCAAGATAATCCACCAAATATTATTTTCAAGAAAATGCTGCTTAATTTTTACTGGAGATAAAAAGCGGCTAACCCGTTCTGTTAAATTTATTCGGCGCCCACACAAAACCGCTTTCGCTTTTTGGTGGGTGATGTGTTCGTGCATAAACTCGGGGTGCAAGATACAATCCTGATCGATGAATACCATGTAGTCGGTTTGTGTATGTTGAATCGCCCAATTTAAAATTCTATTTTTTCTAAATCCGATGTCTTCATGCCATAGATGTAAACTTGGAATCGGTAATTGATTCAGTTTAACATGAACTGTTTTTACGATATCAGACGGTGATCCGTCATCGCAGACGATCAAGTTAAAGTTTTTAAAAGTTTGTGTTTCTAACGATGCCAAAACTAAATCCAACATGCGCGTATTTTTGTAAAAAGAAATAACCAACGTCGCTTTGTTGGTTGCTGCTAAACTTGGATTTTGCGTCTGTGCTAGATTCTTAAAAACTTGTACCATAGATTTTCAAAGTAGTGGGGCAGGGCGTGAAAGTCAAAAATTATTCTGACGTCCATTTTTTAAGTTCTGCTTCGGGATCATCCACCGAATTCAATTGCTTGCACCTCTCTAAAAAAGCCGGAATAGAGCTGCCCGATTTCACATAAACTTTTTCAAAATCGCTCAGATCTTTCATGTACGTGTGATAAGTACCAAGGCGGGCATTATTCATCTCGCCATCCTTGAAGCGCGAGTATGAATTTGTTTTTAGTTTAGGCGTTAAAAGTTCGGTGAAATGCGCTTTGATTAAATTCAAACGCTCTTGACGTATTTTTTCTTTATCATCATTTGAAGTCAGTTTAGATGCATCAAAACCTTCATACCATTTTTTAAGCTCGTCTAATTCTTTAGTGATGAAAACTGAAAATAAACGGTCGTCTTCATTTTCACGTATTATCAAAGCTAACGTTTTTGAATCAGCGCCTTCTTTTTTTAAATAAAACTGTTCGGTTCCTTTGTTGGCAACAAAAACGGCTAAGCGTTCGTTGAAATCAATATTATCTTTAATGAACAATGTGGTGTGGACTAATTCGTGGATAATCGTGTTAACTAAATCGTGTTCTTTGTACGCTAGCATAGATGACAGTAATGGATCGGTTAACCGCCCCAGTGTTGAGTAAGCGGGAACGCCGCGTACGTAAACATCAAAGTCTTCTTGTTTCATTTTTTCGGCCTCTTCTTTGGCCGATTTTTCATTGTAGTACCCTTTGTAAGGGGCTTTTCCGATAAATGGAAACTTCCATAAGTAGGGTTCAAATTTCCATTTGTATGATGCCATCACGGCGTAGGTAATGTACGG
>JACMQO010000164.1 GCA_014376935.1 Bdellovibrio sp. | reverse complement strand
GATGGCTTCAAATGCCATCGCTATTTTCTTCGGAGAAAAATTCTTAAGCCGCATTCCAATGCAGTGGGTGCGACGAATCGCGTGCGCGATGTTTATGATTTTCGGAATTTTGATTTTAATCGGCTATTTCATGCGTGCCGGCTAAGGTCGATTCACCTTCAACCACGATGTTGACCGTTGGTTCGTAGCGTCGAACGTGCGTTACGATCCTTTGCGTTTGTGTTCTGGATAGTTTAAGTCCGTCTTTGCAAAATCCGCTTAGCGAGCGGTATCCGTACCGAACAAAATATTTTTGCTGATCAATAAGAACTAATTTTTTAATAAGAATGGATTCTTGCGCCAGCATTTTATCGGCCAGCTCTGTCGCCTCATTCAAACTGTCTCGGACTACTTTTGGATTTTTGTAAAATAGTTTGTGATGTCCCATCTAAGTTTCTTAAGCAAAACGTAAGCTTTCTTTATAAGTCATGAGCATTGCGCTCATGTCTTTCTAATTTCGAAATTCGGATTCGACACGCTATACCAACGGTCAACATCGTGGTTGAGGGGCTGCGAAGAACTTAAAAGATTTTTTCCGGCTTTCACGGATTAAGAAAATCCTTGTTTACCAATTTTAACGTTTGTCGGTTTTTAAGTCTTCAGATTTTTAAAATTTATAAATGTTTTTCTAGACTGTCTCGAACTTTTAAAATTTGTGACGTAATGCTGAGGGCGATTTCGATGGGAACGTTTTTTCCGATACTTTCGCCAATGGGGCAGAAAAATTGGTTCAGCTGATCTTCGGCGATGCCGGCCAGTTTTAAATCATTTTTTAAGCGTAACGCTTTTTGGTCGCTGCCAACGTTTCCGACGTAGCTAAAGCGCGCGCGTTGTTTCATGGCTTTCGTTAAGATCGGAAGATCGGTTCCGTGCCCCATCGTGCTGATGGCGATAAATGTTTTATCGGGTAGTGTGTCGACGATGGCTTGCATATTGTCTGTTTTTATAAGCTTTAAATTAGCGGCCGCAGAAAATTTATCAAGCCACTCTTGGCGCGGGTCTATGCAAATCACGCGGCAAGAAAGTTTCGTCAGTAACGGAACTAGTTCTTGGCAAATGTGCCCCGCTCCGAATACAGCCACAGTCCATTGGTTTTTTTCGCGAAATATTTCAAAGAAGAAATTGACGGCCCCACCGCAGGTCATGCCGATATCTTTTTGTAAATTCCAGTTTGTGAAATGGGGTTCTGATTGCCCAGAGATTAATAAATTTTGGGCTTCTTCGATCGAGCGCTTTTCAATTTTACCGCCACCCACTGTGCCGAACTGAAGTCCTTTTGCCGACACGATCATGCGGGCTCCCATTTCTTGGGGCGCGCCGCCGATAATGTTCACAAGGGTCACGACGACAAATTCTTGCCCTTCAGCTTTAAGTTCTTCAAAGGCCTGTAAGAAAGATTCGAAATTTTTTTCAGTCATGGCGTGATAGCTCCATCAAAATGCGCTCGGCCGTTGCGGGTGATGTTAATTCAATCGATCGTCCTTCTTTGGCGCGGTGTCCGATCGCGTGTTTGATCGCCGTCCAAACGCTAATGCCTAGTAGAAAAGGCGGTTCACCCACGGCTTTTGATCTTTTGACGTTTTCAATATTTAAATCATTTTCATTAAATTGAACGTTAAAAATTCGCGGCGTATCTTGAATGTTAGGAATTTTATAAGTCGTCGGCGAATGACTCAGTAGTTGTCCTTTGTCGCTGTAAAATAAATTTTCTGTCGTGACCCAACCCATGCCTTGAACAAAAGCGCCCGTCACTTGACCGTAGTCAATGCCGGGATTGATCAGACGACCTAGCTCCATCAAGATATCGACGCGTTCAACTTTGCATTCTCCGGTGAATTCATCGATGCACACTTCACTGACGGCGACACCATTTGTGAAATATTTAAACGGCGTTCCTTGGCCCGTTTTTTTATCAAAGCCTAAGCCTTCGGTTTTAAAATGAGCGTATTCTCCTAACGAGATTCGGTTGAAGTAACATTTGATCACTAAATCTGACCACGACAACTGTGTCTTAGACGGCGTGTGTGTGATCATTTGATTTGACCACGAAAATTCATTTTCGCGTAATTGGTCCAAAATTAATGGTGGGCATTCATCGACATCGTTCATGGTCGTTTGGTCGATGATATTTTGAAATAACCACAAGATTCTTTTCTTTAAATTTTCGCAAGCCTTAAACGCCGCAGCGCCGTTCAGATCGGCTCCGGCCGATGCCGCCGTGGGCGACGTGTTGTGATTTTTTTCGGTCGAGGTCGTCATCACTTGCACCATGTCGGCAGGGATTGAAAATGTATGCGCCACGATCTGTTGAATCTTGGTGTTCACCCCTTGACCCATTTCGGTGGCGCCCGTTGAAACCTGAATTGTTCCGTCTTTATGAATATTCACTTGGGCATTGGCTTGATTTAAAAACCGAGCCGTAAATGAAATACCAAATTTGGTCGGCGTAAATGAAATCCCTTTTACTTTTCCATTTTTCTTGGCGTTAAAAATTTCAATTTCATGCAGTCGTTTTTTGTAATCAGAATCTTGCACTAACTGGTCAAATATTTCAGGTAGCAGATTGTTTTCAAGTTTTTGTCCGTACGGTGTGACATTTCGATCCTGTTTTCCATAGCAATTCATACGACGAATGTCATAAGCATCCTTTTTTAAAAGGCGCGCCATTTCTTCGATGATTGATTCCATAGCCATAGCCCCTTGGGGCCCGCCGAAACCGCGAAAGGCGGTGTTCGAATGCATGTTCGTACGCACAACAAAGCCTTCAATGTGACAGGACGGAATGTAGTACGCGCTATCCACGTGAAACATGGCCCGTTCTAAAATAGAAGAAGAAAGATCGGCGTACGCGCCGCCATTGGCGTAAAGTGTTGCTTTTAGTCCTAAGATTTTTCCGTCGTGATCAAACGCAATGTCGATCCAGTTTTTAAATGGATGGCGTTTACCGGTCATCATCATGTCGTCATCTTTAGTTAAAGCGATACGGCATGCGCGATTTAATTTTTGTGCAGCTAAAGCGGCCATCGCGGCAAACGGTGCTGCTTGGCTTTCTTTACCGCCAAAGCCTCCACCCATTCGTTTGACGACGCAAACCACTTGGTGCTGCGAAAGACCTAAGGCTTCGGCGACCACGTGCTGCGTTTCGGTCGGGTGCTGCGAGCTAGAATGAATTTCGATTTGTCCATTTTCCATGGGGTAGGCGATGCTGGCTTGCGATTCCATGTAGAAATGCTCTTGACCACCGCATTCAAAGACATGATTGATCGTGTGCGCCGCTTTTTTAAAGACATCATCGATGTCGCCACGAATAAATGGCGTCGCTTTGTAAATATATGAATCCGCCTTGATGGCTTCATCAACGGTGAAAATGGGTTGGGCGGCTTCGATATCAAACCGGATCAGCGATTTAGCTTTTCGAATACAATCGTGATTTTCGCCAACGATAATGCAAGCGGGTTCACTGTAGTAACCAATTTTGTCTGCGACTAAGACGGGTTGTTCTGAAACGATTGTTCCCCATTGGTTGTGCGAAAAATCTTTGGCGGTGTAGATCGCAAGGATGCCCGGAATTTTTAAGGCTTCGGCATAATCAATCTTTTTTAGAAGTCCCGCGGCCGCCGGAACTCCGACGGGATAAGCGTGGATTTCATTTTTTAAAAAACCTCGATCATCAATAAAAATACTTTGCCCGGTGACGTGACCAACGCTTGAATCATGTTTTTGATTTTGTCCGATACTCATAGACCGTATTCCGTAGAAATTTCGGTGTAGCATTTCTTCACTAAGTTTTCGCCAAGCTTTAAACGGTATTCACGACTACCACGTAAATCAGATAGCGGTGAAATTTCTTTTTCAACGAAATGACTGAGCGTTGTGAATAGCTCTTGGGTAAACTGTCGGCCTATGAATTTCTTTTCAAGTTCATGCATGCGAATCACCACGGGCCCCACCCCGCCAAATGCAATACGGGTGTCTGTTATCATTTTTTGGTCTAGTGAAAATAGTCCCGCAAAAGTTACAACTGATATATCTAAATCTTTTCTGGGCGAAGCTTTAAATAATTTAAAAATTTGATCGGCGCGTGGAATTTGAAATTCGACGTGCGTGACGATTTCTTCGGGAAGCAAATCAAGCTGTTTGTAACCTTTATAGAAATCGGTGATCGCTATGCGGCGGGAACCCATTTTTGATAAAGTGACAATCACCGTATTTAAGATCATCAACGCCGGAATCGTATCTGCGATCGGTGATGCGTTCACCACGTTTCCGACAAGGGTCGCATTATTTTTAATTTGCGGCGAAGCAAATATTTTAAGTATTTCTGCAAATTCAGGGCTATGCATTTTCAATGACTCTTCAAGTTGAGTCAAAGTCACACGCGCACCAACTTTACATTTGCCATCTACAAATTGAACTTTTTGTAACTCACTGATATGAACTAAGTTCAATACTTTTACCAAACTGAATTTATCTTTGTTGATCAGTACACCAAGATCAGTAGCGCCGGCAATGATCCGCGTGTCGGCTGATTTGATTTCAGCGGCTTCGGCTAATGTTGTCGGCATGTTGATTTTAAAATTAGAACCGCTGATTTCAACAGAGTTTGAAAGCGATACGAAATCGGCCAAAGATTCTTTCGAAACGTAGCGAGTTAAACTTTTGACTTCTTTTAAATCGATTGAAGTGGCGGCTTTCAAAATCGGTTCGTAGCCCGTGCAGCGGCAAAGATTTCCGGTCAGGTAATTGCGCGCTTTTTTTGCCGTGATGGGCTTGTTTTCAATGACGCAGTCTTCTGCTAAGGCCGTCATGGCGCAAACGAATCCCGGTGTGCAGTAACCGCACTGGGCTCCGTTATTTGCAACGAACGCTTTTTGCACGACTGATAGTCCTTGCTCGTCGGCCAGGCCTTCAACCGTAACGACGTGACTTAAATCCAACGAAAAAACGGGCGCGATACATGAATTGATGGCTTGAAACTTTTGAAGTGATCCCGACCGAAAATTTGCGACCATGATCGTGCAGGCGCCGCAGTCACCTTCAGAACAAACGATTTTAGTTCCTGGTTTATCTAAAAAATATCTTAAATAATGAGCGAAAGGTTTTAATGTATCGGCACCGGTCACCTCGATGCGTTGGCCATTTAAGTAGAAAACGATCGTGTTTCTAATTTTTAAGTTTTCCATCCCAAATTTGCTCATAAAAGGGCTTCACGGACAAGGATTATTTAGGGTAGGTTTATGAGTTTGGAGGCGTTCGTGACTTTGTATTTATTTTTACCCCTGATCACCGGAATTTCGATCATCATGCAGGCAGGATTAAATCGCCAATCTTCAATGCAGGTGGGGCTTTTAACCGCAGTGCTTTTAAATTCATTTATCTTTTTTATGGTTTCACTTTGTGTTTGGGTGATTGTGCGTAAAGGCTGGATGACGGTTCCGCCGGCCTTTCAAATCAAAGATATCACGCAGATAGAGCCTTGGTTTTTAATTCCGGGTGTGCTTGGTTTTTTAATTGTTTTGTGTATGCCCTTTGCTTTGCAGAATATGCCAGCCTCTGTCGCGTTTGGTATTTCGATTGCAACCCAGCTTTTAATGGCCGTTATTTGGGACTATTTTACTCTAGGCGTTTGGCCGACGATGCAAAAAGTTTTTGGATTAGTGCTGTTGTTTATTGGTTCAGTGTTGATGTTGACCTAGCCAAAACCATAAAGGGGAAAAAATGAGTGAATCAACCGAAGTTTTAAAGCCACAGAAAACTCATTTTTATTTTCATCTGCCGTTTGCAACCATCGTTAAAGTTTTACTCGTCTTATTATTTTTAGCGTGCTTAAAAGTTTTGGCACCGTTGATGATGACGTTATTTTTGGCGACGTTGCTGGCGGTTTCTTTGTGCCCCGTCGTTGGGTGGCTGAACCGAAAAGGTATTCCGCGTGGAATTTCGATCGCGTTCTTATCCGCATTTTTAATAGCCGTTATTGTTACGGTTGCGGCATTGCTCATTCCGCAGTTGGTTCAAGAATGTACGAACTTTATTGCGAACTTGCCGAAATTTAAGACGGATCTTTTGAACGAGCTATCCGATTCAAATCCGTTAAGGCCATTCATTAAAAACTTCTTGAATCATCAAAATTTGGTCCCAAAGACGATGGACTTTGCGCCGCTATTTAGTTTCGGCAATATGGCTTTAAGTGGCTTGACCGAGTTAGTTTTAATTTTTGTATTTACAGTTTATCTGATGATCGACGGATCGCGGGTCATAAAATGGTTTTCTTCTTTTTTTGACGAAACGAATCAGCAAAAAATAAATCAAACGGCTGACGAGGTTTCTTTGATTATTTATTCTTACGTGGCCGGGCAAGCGATCACATCGATAGCGTCTTTTGTTTATGTGTGGGCGGCATTATCTTATCTACAAGTTCCTAGCGCCTTATTACTAGCGACGTTGGCCGGAATTTTTGATGTGCTTCCGGTTCTGGGGTTTTTCTTTGCGGTGATTCCTGCGATGCTTTTTGCGTTATCGGTTTCGGGTTCAACGGCTTTGATCGTTTTAGCACTATATATCGTATATCACGGTATCGAAAACTACTTCATAGTTCCTGCTGTTTACGGAAAGCGTTTGCGCGTTTCTAGTTTTGTGGTTCTAGTGACCTTGATTGCGGCGGGATTGTTAGCGGGGGTTGAAGGCGCGATTGCGGCTTTGCCGATCGTCGCCTCGTATCCGATTATTGAAAGAATTTGGTTAAGACGTTTTGTCGGACAAAAAACTGTGGCTCAGCATCAGTTAGCTGACGCCGAGTGAGTTTTGTAATTTAAAGCAAACACAGGGGCTTTTTGAGTCTGAGTTGCATAGATGCGTTTATATAACATTTCGTAATGTTTTAGCACGCGTTCAGAGTAAATTTTTGGAATATCTTTGCGATTTTCAGTTTTAGCCACTTTGCCGGGCCCGACGTTGTATGCCGGAACATATTTGTAGGCGGCGTTCGCGAATTTTTCACGTAAGTAGTTAAAATAAGCCGCGCCTAATTTAATATTTTTAACAGGGTCACGCAAAGTTTTTGCGCCTTTATAGTTTTTCATTCCAACTTTTTTAGCGATGTATTCACCGGTCTTAGGCATTAATTGCATAAGACCAATTTCACCAGATGTTCCAACCGCGACCGGATTAAAGGCACTTTCAGTTTTTATAACAGATATTAAAAAAACCGGATCGATATTGTATTTATTAGCTTCCGTTAAAATAGCTTTCGTGATCTTTTCTGATTTAGGTAAATATTTTTTAGGTAAACTTGTTTCAACAATGTTTAAAAGTTCGGTATTTAATAAGTTTTCTTTTTCAAATTTAGCGGCGCTACTTTTTTTATATTTTTTGCCTAAAAGTTCTTTCGCGTGTTGAATACGCGTCTCTTCGTTCACTTGGTATTTTTCAAGGTTCACGGTTGTGAATTTAAAATTCTGAAATAACGTGATTGTCAGAACTGATAAAACAACAAAGCCTAGTTTTCCCATTGAACACCTCGTACTGGTATCTATTACAAGAAGCATTCCGAAATGGTGGTGTTTGGTAGTGAAGCGGCCATCCCTTACCCAGTGCCTTTAAGCACAAAAGTGTCTTAATCTAAGATTTTTGGTCGCGATTTGATTCGACAAAGTTTCGACAGGTGCCAATAAACGAATAACAGCTAAAAGCGATACGTTCGCTTTTAGTGCCCTGTATTTGCTTTATATTGAAACGGTAAGCATGGCTAAGACATTGCCTTTCATCGTAAGAATAGCTTAGACTCCGGCCCATGAATAACAAACCTTTAGAAGAAATCCGCGACGGTCAATCGATCGAGCTTTTAAAAGAGCTTCACATCTTAACCCGCGATGGAAAGATCAATCAAGACAGCCGTCGTAAGTTAAAACAAGTCTATCATTTATATAACTTCATCGAGCCCTTGTTAAAAGAACTTCAAGAGTCGGGTGCGGACATGAACTTAGTCGACCACGGTGCCGGTAAGTCTTATTTAGGTTTTATTATTTATGATTTATTCTATAAAAGTTTGAAGGTGAAGGGTCACGTCTACGGGATTGAAACCCGCGAAGCTTTGATTCAAAAATCAATTGATCTTCAAAAAAAATTAGATTTTAAGAACATGTCTTTTTTAAATATTTCAGTGGCGGACTCGACATTTTCAAAACAAGTTCCTGAAAAAATTGATATCGTTACGGCTCTTCATGCGTGCGATACCGCAACGGATGACGCGATTCATTTTGCCATCACGAAAAAAGCCAAACACATTGTTTTAGTGCCGTGCTGCCAAGCCGAAATCGCTACCGTTTTAAGAAAAAACAAAGCGCAACAACTAGCAAATCCCATCACCGAAATCTGGCGCCATCCCATTCACACGCGTGAATTCGGCAGCCATCTGACGAATGTCTTACGATGCCTTCAATTAGAGTCGTATGGTTATCAAGTGACGGTGACCGAACTTGTCGGTTTAGAACACTCGATGAAAAATGAATTGATCGTCGCCACCAAAAAAGAAGGCCCGCGAAAACGCGCCGCCGATCGCTTGAAAATGATCTTAGATGAAGTCGGCCTGAGCGAACTAGAAAATAGGTTTAGTACGAATTTAAATTCTTAGGTCTGAGTCCAAGGCCAAGTCATAAAAGAAGAACTTGCCACAGCATAAAATATATGTAAAATATGTGTAAATGCAGAAAATCATCCATGTCGATATGGACTGCTTCTACGCGGCCGTCGAAGTTAAAAAAAATCCAGCATTAAAAGGTAAACCACTGGGAATCGGTGGGCCGCCAGACACGCGCAGCGTTCTTTGTACCGCAAGCTACGAAGCCAGAAAGTTTGGAGTCAAGTCCGCCATGCCGTCATCGCACGCGGTTCGGCTATGCCCCCAGATTATTTTAATTCCGCCAGATTTTGATTCGTACCGCGAAGAAAGTCGTAAAGTGCGCGAAATTTTTGAACGCTTCACCGATAAAATTGAGCCGTTGTCTTTGGATGAAGCTTACTTAGATGTGACTGACTGCAATCAATTTGGCGGTAGCGCCACCTTGATCGCGCACGAAATCAGACGGCTCATTTACACCGAATTAAATTTAACGGCTTCGGCTGGAATCGCCTCGAATAAATTTATCGCCAAAATTGCCAGCGACTGGAAAAAACCAAACGGTCAATTTGTCGTTCGCCCGGAAGAGATCCCAGCCTTCGTTGAAAAATTACCGGTCGAAAAAATTTTCGGCGTCGGTAAAGTCCCCGCTCAAAAAATGCACGATCTGGGTTTAAGAACCTGCGCCGATATTCAAAAACAATCCATCGATCAGTTAACCCACTGGTTTGGATCACGCGCGGACGAGCTTTATGATTTCTCGCGCGGTATCGACACACGCCCCGTGCAAACGCATTTGGAAAGAAAATCTTTAACTGTTGAAACGACGTTCGATAAGGATCTACAAACCTGGGATGACTGTGCGGCTTACATTCCAGCGCTTTATCAAGAGTGGTTAGGACGCATAGAGAACGGTGACCATAAAGAAAAAATAAAAAGTATCGTCGTGAAATTAAAGTTCTTCGATTTCAAAGGAACGACGCACGAAGCAGCGATTCAAACTTTTCCAAAAGAAGAAGATTTTTACCGATTGTTAGAAACAGCGTGGGACCGCCGCTCAAGCCCTGTGCGACTGATCGGTCTTGGCGTCCACATGGGCGATCGTTCACAATCACGCCCCAGAACAACACGCTCACAATTAAAATTCGCCATGTAGATAAGTTGAAACGCCTTCTGTTAGTCGAGCTGCCAGTTTTAATGCGAGGTTTGCGGGAAATAGATATTGTCAATTGGCGCGTAATTTAAATTCCTAAATGAAATGAGTTTCCGTAACCGCTCAACCACGATGTTGACCGTTGGCACGCTGTACCAACGGTCAACATCGTGGTTAACAAACGCCGCGACTGACTTGCTGTGGAAAACTAATCGTGCCGATTCAGTTTCAAGCGGCCTAATGAACCTTTTATAGGACCAATGAAGCTTTTGAAGCCCTAATGGATTGTTAAACCGATATTGAATTCGGCGTCGTTTTTTTCGACTTGGTTTAATTCAAGTTCGGCTTTTTCTGATCGTCCTCTTAATCCAGGAATCAAGTATGAGTTTTCAGTTCTGCTTTCGGCGCCGGTTTGGTAATGGTTCGTTCGATCTTTTGGCATTAATTTATTTAAGCCACTCATCACCCATAACATCAATTCTGGAAATATAATTCCTGCGGCCATGCGGGCTTTGCCGATAAATGAAGGTATCAATTCGGTTCGGCGCTCGCAGGCGGCGGCTACGATTTGCCCCGCGACATCGCTGGCAGCAGCGGATAATCCCGGTAAAACGTCGGCGGAAGCAAACCAAGAAAACTCTTTTTCAGAATCACCTTTAAAAACGGCTTGAATGGGAGAACCGGTTCTCATTAAGGCCGGGTAAACTGTTAATACCGAAATATTTTCCGCCGCAAGTTCGGCTGTTAGGCCCTGAGAAAATCCAGCCAGTGCAAATTTTGAAGTATCGTAAGGTAACATATGGGGTACGGCGATCTTTCCGCCCATTGAACAGATATTAATGATTTGGCCTTCGCCCGTGCGGCGAAAATGTTTTAAAACTTCTTTTGTTGCGTTCATGTTGGCGTAAAGATGAATTTTTAACTGCGCTTCAAAATCGTCTTGAGTCATCGAATCAAAAGGTCCGACTAAGATGGCGCCGGCATTATTGATTAACACGTCGATCGTGCCCCAACGTTCGATGGTGCGATTGACGGCCTGTCTAAATTGATGAGGATCCGTAACATCGCAAACGCAGGTTAAAACAGAGGCGTTTGAAAATTCATTTTCTAAAATTTGCACGGCCGCGGTTAAATCTTTTTCGGTGCGAGCCAGTAAGCAAACGTTTGCATCTTCGGCGACTAATTTTTTAGCCAAGGCTAAGCCAAGTCCGCGCGATCCGCCGGTGATGATAATCGTTTTTCCGGTGAACGAATTTTTTCTTTTTGATTTTGATAAAGCTAAGGCCGCTGTTCCAGCCGCTAAAGCGAAAGCGGTTTTTTTATGTTTAAAAGCTAAGGCCAGTAAAGTTCCGGCCGCCGTTAAAAACATCAATTCATTTTTGGCACTTTTATTCATAGTGGGTTCTCCTGTTCATTTCTTGCTGTGGGAAAGCTGTATGATATTTGTCACTGCAAGAAGCTGGACGGTCTCAGATGGCAGTCAGTTCGTAATGCGGGCTTTTGACTCGAAGTTGGCGGGAATAATGACTAGACCAAGGGGCAAAAATCCAATTGGCGCTGGCTGTTGATGACTCGGGTTTTGAGTCGCGTACACTATTGGGTGAACAAATAAAAAAAAGTCTCAACTTTTAATTTGAAAGAAAAGGTAGGTTCTAAATGAAATCGTTTCAACCCGTATACGTTGCTGGATCATTGCGAATTCCATTTGCGAAAAGCATGACGTCTTATAAAAATGAAACGCGTAAAGCATTGTTGGCCGCGACGATGAAAAATTTAGTTTTTAAATACAATTTAAACGGACAAAAATTAGGTGACGTTTCGTTAGGTTGTTTAATGAACGGCGCGGCCGACTGGAATTTAGCGCGCGAAACAGTTTTAGAAACGGCGTTACATCCAGAAACTCCGGCCTACAATTTACAACGTGCGTGCGGAACAAGCTTAGATGCAACTTGGCAGATCGCTTTAAAAATCGGAGCGGGCCAAATCGAAACGGGAATCGCGGGTGGTGTTGATACCAATAGTGATCTTCCGATCGAGGTTTCAACGCGGTTTCAAAAAATATTATTAGAAGCCAATCAAGCCAAAACAACGGCCGCGATGATTAAGACTTTTTTAAACTTACGACCAAGTGATTTAAAACCAAAACCTGCCGCCGTGGTTGAACCGCGCACAGGTTTATCGATGGGCGATCACTGTGAATTGATGGTCAAAGAATGGGGCATTGATCGTTTAAGCCAAGATCAATTAACATTACGCAGTCACCAAAACGCAGCGGCCGCTGATAAAAATGGATTCTTCGACGATCTTATTACGCCGTACGCAGGAATTGATAAAGATCAAATTGTGCGCGCCGATACGACATTAGAAAAATTAGGAAAACTAAAACCAGCCTTCGATCGAAGATCAGGAACGGGTACACTGACGGCCGGAAATAGTTCTCCGTTAACCGATGGTTCGGCCGCAGTTTTATTAACAAACGCCGAAGGCATTAAGAAAAACGGCTGGCAAGCTTTAGCGAAAGTTGTTGATTTCGAAGTGGCGGCGGTCGATTTCGTCAACGGCGCTGGATTATTAATGGCGCCGACGATGGCCGTATCAAATATGCTCAAAAGAAATAATTTATCTTTTAAAGATATCGACTTTTTTGAAATCCACGAGGCGTTCGCCGGACAAGTTCTTTGCACATTAAAAGCGTGGGAGTCTGAAAAATACTGCCGCGAGGTTTTAAATCGAACGACTCCGCTAGGGCCGATTCCGGTTGAAAAATTAAATGTGGTCGGATCAAGCGTCGCGATCGGACATCCGTTTGCGGCGACGGGCGCGCGCATTGTTGGAACGCTAGCTAAGTTATTAAGTCAGAGAAAAAACAAACGCGGTATTATTTCAATTTGTACGGCGGGCGGCATGGGCGTTGTCGCTTTAATGGAATCGTCTGATTTAGTTTAATTTTTTATATTTTAAAATCACTGTCACCAAGGCGCCGCTGATGAGTCCCCAAAACGCGGCGCCGATACCAAACAAAGTGACCCCTGAAGCCGTCGTGATAAAAGTAATAAACGCGGCCTCACGTTCTGAGTCTTTCTCTATAGCACTGGCTAAACTTTGTCCGATCGTTCCGATTAAAGCTAAACCCGCGAGCGTTGCGACAAGCTCTTTCGGAAAGGCGGCGAAAAGGCTTGAAACAAATCCTGCGAATAAACCAATGATCACGTAGAAAATTCCTGAAGTGATGCCGCCCGTGTAACGGCGCTCAGGATCTGGATGAGCCTCGGGCCCCATGCAAATGGCGGCGGTGACGGCGGATAGGTTAATCGCGAACCCACCGAAAGGAGCGGCGATCAGATTGACTAGACCTGACAGCGTGATCAAGCGTGAAATCGGCGCACGCGTGTAGCCGAAAGCGCGTAAAATGGTCATGCCCGTTAAATTTTGCGAGGTCATCGTGACGATGAATAACGGAAGCCCTACACTGAGTAAGGTTGAAAAAGTAAATTGTGGAATGGTGAATTGTGGATACGAAAGATTTAAGGTTAAGTTTTCAAAATGCATCAGATTTTGAAACCACGCGACCGCAAATCCTGTAATTAAAGCCATCAAAACTGAGTACCGTGGAGAAATACGGCGAAACAAAATGTAAATAATAAACATCGCGGTTGCTAAAATTAGTTGCGTTTTCATCGAAATAAAAACATCCAAACTAAATCTTAATAAAACTCCGGCCAACATTCCGGACGCGATCGAGACCGGAACATGCTTAATTAATTTTTCAAAATAGCCCGAAGCTCCGCACAGAAAAATAAGAAAAGCTGAAAATATAAAAGCTCCGGTGGCTTCAGCTAAACTAACACCTTGAAGGCTTGTGATCAGTAAAGCTGCCCCCGCTGTAGACCATGAAAACAGGGTCGGCATTTTATAATAATAAGACGTAATCGCGGTTAGTAGACCAATAGAGATGCAAATCACACCGAGCCAACTGCTGGCTTGAGTTGGCGTTGCGCCCGCAGTGATGGCCGCTTGATAAACTAAAATCGCCGAACTTGCGAACCCGACTAAGTTCGTAACAAGGCCTGCGGTGATCGTTGAAATTGAAAAATCATGAGCGGTACTTTTTAGTTTCGAAAGCATTTTAATAGTCTATGAGTTGAAGATTTGATTAGCAAATCGAAATGTTTTTTAAACAAGATTTGGCACTAAAAGGGGTGCCTACATTGGCTGTCGTCTATGTGCGCTATGCTCAAGATTATTTTATTGCAACTGTGTTTTGGCCCTTGTAGCTTTTTCAACAACAGATTCGGATACCAAAGTATAAGCTGATAATACGGTTCAGCGTTTTCTACCAGACACCTTAACAGGTCTGACTACAGAGGGGATTTTTATGAAGAGCACGTTTACGTTTTTAGTTCTTTCGCTGGTTTACTCGCTTTCATTTGCGTTACAACCATCGACACAAGCCCTAAATTATTACGGCAAAGATTTTCAACAAACAGTCAGCCATCTAAAAGACAAAGAATTAAAATCCGCATTAAATACAATTTTAAAATCAGGTCACGCGGCTTCGGCGAATAGTCCTGACGAAGTTGTTCCCACGTGCGAAGGCAAAAGCAATTGCTACAAGCAAACCGTACTAGGTTACAACGGCGCCCGTAAATGGATGTTCGGTACTTACTATCTTAAAACAACAGCTAACGGTGGTTACAGCATTTTAGACAAATACTGTGAACGCGTTTACACAAGTAAAGATTTCGGTGGTAACGGTGGTCCGGCTCCGGGCGTGATTCCAGATGGTAACGTCATCAACACAGAACACACATGGCCGCAATCAAAGTTCACAGGTAAATACCCAACTGAGATGCAAAAATCAGATATCCATCATTTATTTCCAACAGATAATAAGCAAAATTCACTTCGTGGAAATTACCAATTTGGTGAAGTTGTTGGTTCTATTAAAACAAACTGCGCGCCATCACGTTTCGGTGATTCTGCAAACAGCCACCAAAAAGTGTTCGAACCGCCAACTGAACACAAAGGTCACGTCGCTCGCGCGTTGTTCTACTTCTCGACAAGATACGAAATTGCAATCAGTCCGCAAGAAGAAGAAATGTTAAGAAAGTGGGATGTTGAACACCCAGTTGACGCCGAAGAGATGGAGCGTAACGACGGTATTTACAAAATTCAAGGTAACCGCAATCCATTCATCGATTTTCCTGAGTTATCAAAACAGATCTCTGATTTCTAGTTTTAAATAGTTTTTAAAAATATTTAGTTAAAAAGTGGATTCATAATCCGCTTTTTTTATTTGTGTCGTCGTTTGCCGTAAATATCCAAAAATAAAATCCCACTTTAAAAATGCTTTCAATTTATTGGTGTACTTGTTGCTAAATTGTTAAGGATGATTTTTGGGCCTGTTCTCTGGTGCAATAGGGTCTTCCTAGAACAATTTTTTATATTAAATCTTTCGTTTTTGAAAAACTGGCCTTTTTACGATCTTGATTCGTATTATGCTAAAGAGATGCAAAAAATAATTTGTTTTATTTTTCTAGGCTTAATATCTAATCAGTGTCTTGCCGAAGTTTGTTTTAAAAATGAAGCTGAATATCAGGCCGCGAAAGAAAAACTACCTGCGCTTTTGCAAGGTATTCCCATCTATTTAGGATATGGCGGTTTTAAAGCGACGGTGGCTAGTCGCTTAAATTTCGCGGATGGCGAATTGAAGTTTGATCTGCAAGCGGCGACAATCATTGGGGCTACGACCGTCTCTGAATACGTGAACTTATGTGTTGATGATAGAACGGTGACTTTAAACTATAAGAATGGAAAGTCAGAGAAAGTTCAATTGACTTCGAAAGGGGTCGAAGTGAAGGGGGTTACGTTAGCGAAATTAGCGAATCAGGCAGCCTATATCGAATCACAGAAAAGTGTTTTTAATCGCGACCCTTCATTAGATAAAACGCATTCGACCCCCGCATCTGTCAGGAGCGAGCAATGAAAAATAACATCCATCAAATCGCATTTTGGACGCTACTATGTTTCACGGTCGTTAGTTCGGCCGGCAACGTGAAACGCGACTTAGCATCGGTCGGAATTAAATCCAAAGAAGCCGTCAAATTTTATGATAAAGGTGAAATCGCTTTTTCAGATACGGGAAAGATAAATGAATATCAAGGCGTGTTGGTTCGCTTAGACGAGCCGAATACCAGCTACGCGAATTTAGATCTTTATCTTTTTCCGAATGAACCGAAAATAGCCATGTCATCTGATCTGTGCCAGCAGTATTTAAGTAAATTGTTTGGCGCAGCCCAAGAGCGTATTTTGAAAGTTGAAAAGACACTGCAAATTTATAAATCCCACACGGGGCCGACCTGCGAATTTATCTTGGCCGATCCGCAGTCGCACTCTTTAGTTCCTTTTCGTTACGTGATTGCTGGATTTTTAAATGCACGTTTAACGGTGCTGGCGTGGCAGCTGCGCGAACCTTTAATGGCAGCCAACAAAGAAAAGCTGCGCCAGTTCTGGGATGGACTTCGGTAATCGGGTTGAAATAAAAAAAGCCGCATTCTTCAATGCGGCTTTTAAAATAAGAATTCTATTTTAGAACAAAACCTGCGGTAGCTAACTATCTACGGCCTGATTTAATCTTGATTTGTAATTTAGAAATTAAGTGAACGGCCATTTTCTCTTGGACGCGGCACATTTTTAATTCGTCACGACGGTATGAACGTTGTGACGGAGTTAAAGTTCCTGTTTCTAATTCCATTTCGTAATCTAATTTAGAAGAACGGATGCCTTCTAACTCTTTAGATTGTTGTTTGAATAATTTTGTAACTCCAGAAACAGGAGCGACTTCAATCCACTCTTCTTTTTGACGGTACCAGCTGACCATACGTAAAAAGCGGGCTTTATTTTTAGCTAAAGTGAAACGTGGAAACTCTGTATCTGGTAAATCTAAGATGTTTTCAACAGCGTCGAAGTTAAACTCTTCTTCTTCTTCGTTAAACGCGCTTGGATTTAATTGCATTGCTTCTTGAATTTCGCGTGCTTCGATTTCTTCTTTGCTTAGGCCTGACTCGTTCAAATCATCATCATCAGAATCATCGTCTTCATCACGTGAAGTACGGTCCATTTTCTTTTTTTCTACTGGGCTGATATCTAAGCCCTTTTGTTCTACTTTGTCTTGATTTAAAATGCGATCGGCTTCAGCCGTAGACTGGATGTCAGACATTAAATTCCCCCGGTGTTAAATACCCACTAAACTCGAAACTCAGATCTTATACCCCACTTCAAGCCATGTCGCAACATGTCAAACACGTTTTAATTGATTATGATGAAAAAAGGTAAACTTTAAGCATGCACCGGACTTTCAACCTGAAGCGTCTAAATATAGAGTTTTTGTTCCAGTGTGTGTTTTCTTACTCGCCAACAACAGATGCAAATGCTTGAATAAATCTCAAAGAATCCTATGGAGGGGTCCATTTTTATGAGAATTTTAACAGTCATTTTAGGTTTAGTTTTGGCCACCGGGTGCTCTAGCTTCTTTAAGCGTGGACCATCTTCTGCCAACGGACAGAAGCCAAAACATTATATTATGACGTTGCACGGTGTTCGTGGAACTGAAACAGCGTTCGGCGATTTCCATGGGTTAATTAAACAGCATTTAGAGAAAATTGATCCATCTTACGAAGTTGTACCTATTAATATAGTCTATCCGAAAGGAATCCCTGAATTTAACGCTCACTCGGCGGCGATCGCCATTAACCAAAAGTTAGATGCGGCGATTCCAGTTTTAAACCCAGCCGATAAAATTTCAGTTCTAGCTTATTCTATGGGTGGCCAGGTCGGAATGACTTGGTACTACGATTCTTTAAAAGACGAAGCTCATAAAAAGTACCCGCTACAAACAAAAAAGTTCTTTAGCTTAGGCGCTGCTTACTGGGGATCTAAAGAAGCCGCATTAGGCGTAAACGTTGATAATATCATCGGGCAAGCCGACGCCGTTCAAATGGCTTCAAACTGGCTTGAAGCGAATCCATTACCGGGTTACGTGACGGCGGTTCTTTCGAAAGAAAAACTGGCGCAAATGATTCAAGCGCAAAAACCAAACGTTGAAAAATTTCGTAATATGATTCGCAGCCAATTTGCGAACTTCGGCGATTTCTATAATCAAAAATTTTTAAACTTATCTAAAATCAGTTACGCTGAATTAGTTAACTTAGCGGTCGCTAGTGATGAAAGCACCGAGAACCGTTTAGCGAATATCAATAATAAAAATAACACGCGCTGGATCAGCTTATCGTCTTTAGTAAAGTGTATGGAAACAGACTTAACTTCAGACGAGCCGGGCTGCCAAAGCTTTCAAAATGACTACTTTAAAGAATTACAGTTAAACGTTTTCGGTAAATACACGTTTGGGTATTCACGTCGCGAAACAGATAACTCGGTGATTACTCCTTCTGCGAATGCGAATTTTATCTACGCGGTTGAAACAACGTCTGATTACCAAGCGGGTCAGCTGACTCCGGCGGCTAACTTCCGGTACTCGATCCCTGAACAGCAACAACGCTTTATTTTAGCCGAAGGACTTCACGCAACGGTTGTACCTGCTGAATATTACGCTAAAACTGAAAAGGCATTGTCAAAAGGCGGTGAAGCTTGGAAAAACTTAGCCGACGACGTGGCCTTAATTTATAAAGCAGATTGCGAAAAGCCTGAAGAAAATAAATGTAAGCACCCAGCTTACAAATTTATCGTTCAAGAGTTTGCAGATTGCGAAAATATCGCCTGCGATCAAGTTCAGGTTGATAAAATCATTAAGCCTTTATTCGTAGCTTCAGATGCGACATCACAAGCGACGTTAAAATCAGAACTTCATGGTTTTGTCATCGAGATGAATTTGCGTCTTCCGAAGGGTTACAACATGAATGCGATCAATCACCAAAATATTTTTAATACCGTTCAGGTGAAGTTTGCCGATCGCGCCGCCCATTTAGTAAAGATTGAAAATTCGAATTACGATGTGATTTTAGCGCGTCCAAGCGAGCTTGGAAGTCTTATCATTAAAAAGATGACTCGTTATTCAAACCAAGATCAATTACGCGTCGCGATGATGGGTCTTATCGTCCCTGAAGCGGGTAAACCATTTAGCGCTACAGAATTAGAGAAAGGTGTTCCGCTAGAATTCACCGTAAACCTTCCGGGCTTAAAAGCGCGTAAGGTCCAGGCCGTGGTTCGCCCGTATTACACAACGTACGCAGACTTGATGATGGCGAAGTAAGAAGAAAAAATAAGAATAAGATCTCAAGAGGAGATTTCGTATGAAATTATTTTTAGTACTAACAAGTTTAATGTTCATGAGTCTTTCAGTAAAGGCTCATGAGGTCGTGGTGTTGATTCCGGGTTTTTTAACTCTTTTACACCCGAGTATTTCTCAAAAGATATCGTCAACACGTTTACAAACAAAGGCATTAAAGTTTACGTCGCCAATAAATTAAATGGAATTGGCACGATTGAAGACAATGGTTCACGCGTTGAAACATTATTAAAGTCGATCGAACAATTAGAAGGTGGGCATGTCGAATTTAATATCGTTGCGCACAGTGCGGGCGGATTTTATTCTTTGTGGGTCGCGAACCGTCATAATTTTTCAATTAAAAATATCTACACGATCAGCACTCCTTATTTAGGAGTTGAATTTATTCAGACGTGGATTGATAACTGCATGCTTTTTTCAGCTTTAACTTCGCTAGCGAAACTTGAAAGCTTACGTCAGTTAACTCCGTCGGGTGCGCAAAAATTTTTGCAAAGCATTCGAATCAATCCGAAGACAAGAATCTTTGCTTTTGGTGGAACCCAAGATGAATCCATTGATATCACAGATGCTAGAAATCTTCCGGCGGGGTTATTAGTGACTAGTCACTATATTACCAACACGTCAGATGGAATCGTGGCCTTTCGATCGGCCATGGGCCTGGGCACGATTCAGACAACTGAGGGTAAGATGGCGATGCAGTACATAGATCGCAATTTCAGAGCAAACTTAGATCATATGGAACAAGTTTTACCGGCTGAATCCTTAATCTTAATGGGAATTCGTAATCCAGATTATATTCGCCGTGAACAAATTCGTTTCTATTCGGGCCTTGCGGATTTAGTGATTAAGACGATGTAGATTAGCCCCTTGATCGGATTCGATCGATTGCATTCAATCAGAAAAAAAGCGCATAATAAAATATGCGCTTTTTTATTTTTCAGCTTCTATTTTTTTCATACGTTGCAGCGTCAGCCAACTCTTTCACCGAAAAACACGTCGATCCTTTTTTAGAGCGTGCGACCGATACGACTTCAGTCAAATTAGCCTTAGCCGGAACTATTTCAGTTTTTTTGGCAAAACCAGAAGATGATCAAATTCGTAATCAGTGGGTGGGGCATCAGCAGATGTCGAAAGAAACCTCTGGTGTAGGGGATCTTATTGGATCAGGTGCCGCCGGTGTTTTACTGTTAGGCGGGCAGGCGCTTTGGGATGATAACGAAAGCCATTACCAGTCGCATTTTCGTGCGCTTGTTTACACGACCATGGTTACCTCATCCATGAAATATGGATTCGGTCGGTCACGTCCCGGAAATAGTGATAGTCATCAGTCGTTTCCGTCGGGGCATACTTCGATCTCTTTCGCGACGGCCACAAGTTTAACGTACGCTTATGGATGGAAGGCGGCCGTCATCGCGTATCCGGTCGCAAGCTTTGTAGCTTTGTCACGGTTAGCGGATGATGCTCATTGGACAAGTGATTTAGTCGGAGGGGCCTTTGTTGGGTTCTTATTAGCAAGGGCTAGTTCATATGATTACTCAGAAAATCGTTTACATGAGCTTTCGAAGTTAGAAATTTACCCAGTCATAGGTCATGGTGATTTGTCGTTAAAAATTTCTTACCTGTATTAAATTCGTTTTAAGCGTGCTTTTTTGAGACGCTCATCTAAATTTTTACACTTTTGTGAAAAAAAATAATTATTTTTCAGCCCACCCCTAAATTTTTTCAATTTCATTCCGATACATTCATTGTGAGTCGTTGATTCATCAAAACTAGTTAAAGGGAGGCCATGTGGCTCGTTCATTTGTGTATATCGTTAGTGAAAATCCGGAAGTTGTCGAAAAAATCAAAAAATCCAATGAAGGTGAAGACGTTGCTTTTTATACGTATTCAGGTCATCAATGGCGTGAAGGTTTAGATAACCCATTTTTCCGTTCGCAATTAGTGAATGGTGTTCCGGCATTATCTATGGGTACAAGCCCACTAACTGGTAACCATGATACAACAACTCCGAATAACGTTGTTTCGTTTCCAGGCCAAACTGAAAACAAAGTTCAAAAGATGGAAGACCTTGAAGCGAAAGCGATCGAGTCTGCTATCATTCAGTACAAAGGCAATTTAACTGAAGCCGCTAAAGCTTTAGGAATTGGCCGTGCAACACTTTACCGTAAAGTGAAGCAATACCAAATCGATCCATCGCAAGCTCGTCGTCGTAAAGTTGCAGCTTAATTTGCTCTTAACGACAGGCTTAATTTTTTAACCGTTTTGATGAAACTGTTCTAAAAGAATCAACATTAAGTTTAAATGACATCGAGGTAGCTAGACAAAAATCTAGACACCTCGTTTTTCATTAAAAAAGCAGGCATAATAAACCTATGACTCAGAAAACAACGACAGTATTAGCCATGGCCTTTGTTATTGTAGCTTCGGTGCTTGTGAACGAACTTGTTCTTAAGGCAACCTCTTCAGATAAAGACCGTGACGTCGCCAGTTTCGGAGAACGTTTTGAACCCAGTCAAATTAAATGGGAACAAGAGTTAGCATCTAGTATTTCAAAAGATGATAAAGCTAAAACTGTTTTAGCCACGAAGCCTAATCTTCAAGATCGTTTATTATTTCAAATTTTAGAAGGTCGTTACGAAGCGCAAGCTTTGAATGGTAAAATTCATAAATTTTCGTTATTACCCAACCAGTCTCCGTTAGAAATTAACACCACTGACTTTATGAAAGAGTATTCGGCCGTTTCAAAAGATTTCGATATCTACGACGTTGAGGCGACGAACGCATCAACAGATTCAGTCAAACTAAAAAAGAAATCAGGCGAAGTCGTTGGAAACTTAGTGATCAATCGTGACGACAAAGGTCGCGTTATCGCTATCGAAGTGCAGTAAATTTAAATAACTTCCAGCATCAATTACAAATTATACGAAATCAAAATAAAAGTTAATTTCCATCAAAGTCTATTCGTAAAAAAACCGATAAAGAGTCATGGTTTATAGCGATATTTCAGACGTTCAATCCTTTTCTACCATGGGTCAGTCCAATCAAAATTCGGGCGGTCAAAAACCAACTGACGGTGGGGCGATGTACAAAGCATCGATCGTCGACAGATTTTTTTCATTTCTTTTAGATTATTTAATCTTTGCTCCGGTTGTTAGTTTTTTTCTGATCACTTGTTTTCAGGATGAAGTCGCAATTTGGAAAAGCGGGCAGACGCGCGCCGAAAATCTACCTATTTTATTTTTGTTATCAGCAACCTATATTTTTACTTTTAGTTTTTTGCAAAGTTTTTTTATTTATTTTTGGGGTGGCTCACCCGGACAGTATTTTTTAAAATTACGTGTTCACGTAGATCGTCAGCCGGGTTTGATTTTTATTCGCATCTTGGTTCGGCAAGTGGGATTTTGGTTTTCGGCCTTATTTTTAGGTTTACCTTGGTTGGCTGTTTTGTCACATCCGAAACAAAAAACTTTTTATGACCGCATCAGTGAAACTTCGGTTTATTCACTAAAGCAAAATCAAAAATTTTTCTCGTTCGAGGTTGAAACAAAATACTGGCGCTCTTTGTTTGCGACGTTAGTTATTTTTCTGTTCATCATTTGTGCTGGCTACGGATGGCAGCAGCACAACCAAATTAAACTGGGTGCCTATACGTTTAATAGCTTAAATAAAAAAGATTTACTGTGCGCTCAGTTAAAGCCCGTCGAAATCAAAGATCGCTTGCAGACGGCGGTGGCCTTAAACCTAGTGGGTCAATTGTCGGATGACTGCGTTGATAAAGAGGCCGAATACGTCTTGTGGACCGTGCATGACGATGAAATGCAAAGTTTAGCTTACTACGCGAAATCTTTAACTGAATCTGATAGCGCCGATGAAAAGCGCTACCTGAATCAGGCCTGTCAGTTTAAAAATAAAGACTACTTTGGATGCCGAGTCGCTAGTGCCTTTTTAAATAAAGGTCTAACATCACTTTACGCTGATTTGAAAACGGATAAGTCGCAAAAAGATTTGCTTGAAGTGGTGCTTCAGTACGAATTAGGAATGGTTTTAAAAAAAGGATCTGAAGAAGACGAAAACTTTAAGGCTTTGAGAAAATTTGATAAGCAAAGAATCGTAAAAAAATATTTACTAAGCGAACTTTTAGAGCGGCGTTTGGCTGCAAACCGTCCTATTAAAAACAAAGGACGAATGCCGGCCAGTCAAAGTATAAAGTCGACAGTTTCTAACCCAGCTGATTTTAATTACGCACAAAAGCTGATTGAACAGATGTAAAGACTGCTTTAGTTAGCAGTAAGGATAATATGTTATTTCCGGGCTCGATTAAAAGATCAGAAATTAAACCCCAGTTTAACTTGGCTTACGTTGTCGTGGCGTTAAATATTTTGATCTACATTATGGCAAATCTTATTTTTCCGGTCTGGCCATCAACTAAAAGTACAGATCAATTGCAAAATAAAAACTTCGATATGGCCGTGGCCCAAATGTATATTCAGACGTTAGATCCGATCGAAGAAAAAGATGTCGCCGATCTTTCGTTAGAACAAATCGCAACCCAAGCGTTGAAAGATCATCGGTTCTGGGGCCGCATCGAAACGTTTCCTTTTTCAGGAGACCAAGTTCAAATTGCTAAAATGCGTGCGCTGATTACAGATGTTCGAAAAGAGTACTTAAGCTCGGTACAATACCAGTTTGGTTTAGGATCAACGCAAACGTCCCCGTGGGCGTGGGTGACGTATCAATTTACTCATTATTCATTTTTTCATTTGCTAGGAAATTTAGTTTTCATTTTTTTGGTGATCACATACTTAGAAAAAACAATTGATACGTTAACGATCATTTCAGTTTATGTACTGGGTGGTATCGGCGGTGGAATCGCCTTTTTGCTTCTAAACTTAGATGGGAATCTTTCGGTCATCGGAGCTAGCGGGTCGCTGTGCGCGCTGATGGCGTTTTTGATGGTCGTTAAGAAGAATGAAACCATGCCGTGGACTTATTTCTTTGCGCCCGTACCAAGGGGTTTTGGCGAAATTTATTTACCAGCCTTTTTAATATTCCCGATTTTCTTAATCGCTGATTTTACGGCTGTGTTGTACACGCCGGGGGGCGTAACGTCTTCTATCGCACATTCGGCCCATATCGGTGGAACGATAACGGGCCTTGTACTTGGAGTCGGCTATTTAGTTCACGTTTTCTTCAGGAGCAAATCCGCGGCGCATCGTGTTCTCGGTGATCACGATCGGTTCAACGAATTGTTTTAAATAATCAGGGCCTCCGGTTTTAGAACCGATGCCTGACATCTTGTAACCACCAAATGGATGACGGTCGACCATCGCACCCGTGATACCGCGGTTGATGTACATGTTACCGACTTCTAATTCATTTTTAATTTTTTGAATATTAGCTGGTGATCTAGAGAAAACTCCGCCCGTTAAAGCGTACTCTGTTGAATTGGCAAATGCGATGGCTTCATCTAAGTTCTTGGCTTTGATCACCGCGATCAATGGACCAAAGAACTCATTCTGCGCGATAAAGTCATTTGATTTCACATCACCTAAAATGGTAGCCGGTACAAAGTAGCCATTCGTTGGTGCTTGTCCTTTAAAGACGACCGTGTGTTTGCCAGAATACTCTTCAATCACTTTCAAAAGGCGCTGCTGTGATTCTTCGTCAACGACGGGTCCAAAGTAAGCTTTTGGATTTTCAGCAGATAAGACTTCAATCGAAGCGGCCGCTTCTTTTAAGCGATCAACAAATTTATCATAAACATCAGCCAATACGATCACGCGTGAAGCGGCTGAACATTTTTGTCCTGAAAAACCAAAGGCCGAATAAAGAACTCCGTCAACGGCTTCATCCAGATCTGCGTCGTTATCGATGATCACGGCATTTTTACCGCCCATTTCGATAATGCAACGTTTGACGTGCTGTTGGCCGGGTTGAACGACGGCTGCATTTTTCGCGATCAATAAGCCAACGGCTTTTGAACCCGTGAACGCAATCGTTGTTGTTAATGGATGTTTCACTAAGTAGTCGCCGATCTCTTCCCCGTAACCAGGTAAGAACTGAACCACGTTTTTCGGAACGCCCGCTTCAGTTAGAATATTCATTAAGCCTTCAGCAATAAATGAACTTTGTTCTGCAGGTTTCATCACGACCGTATTACCAGTCACTAAAGCAGCTACAACCTGACCAGCTAAAATGGCTAACGGGAAGTTCCACGGCGCAATCACGGTGACGACTCCGCGCGGTTTATAGATGTATTGACTGACTTCACCCGGAGCATGTCCAACGCGAAGGGGATTAGCGATATCACGCATATGATTTGCGTAGTAGCGGCAGAAATCGATCGCTTCACCGATATCACCATCGGCTTCAGCCCAAGGTTTTCCGACCTCTAGAATTTGCGCGGCCATTAAATCAAATTTTTTCTGATTCATTAAATCAGCGACACGGTCGATGATTTTTGAACGTTCAAGTGCCGGAACTTTTTTCCAAGTCGCAAAAGCTGCGTGTGCGGCCTGAATCGCTTTTTCAGCCATGTCGTTATTGGCCATTTGCACTTTGGCGACAACTTCAGATGTGTTTGAGGGGTTATATCGCGTAAACACATTTGTTGAGGTCTGTTTGTCAGAGCCGATGATCGGCTGAACATTTCTTGGTAATTGTGATTTCAATTTCGTCAAGGCCGCCATCGTTTTATCGCGAACGTCTTTCACGGCGAAATCTAAAGCCGGTTCATTGTGAAATAAATTTTGTTTCTTCACGTATTCAGACGGCGTCGGAGTTAAACCAATCGATGGATCTTTTAAAAGTTCGGCTGTTGTTTTTGATTCCGCGAATTTTCCGCGAAGCCAAGATTCATTTGACGTATTTTCTAATAAACGACGAACTAGGTAAGCCATGCCCGGAATTAATTCTCCGACCGGAGCGTATTCGCGCACGCGGTAGCCCATGTCTGATAATGTTTTTTTAATCGGCTCAGCCATTCCGTAAAGCATTTGAATTTCATAAGCGTTTTTAGCTAAACCTAATTGATCAGCCTTCACTAAAGCGGCCGCTATCGTGCGCACGTTATGCGACGCTAAAGCCACGCGAATGTAGCGGTAGCTTTCTAATAATAGACCCGCGCAGCGTTCGTAGTTCGCATCGCTTTCAGCTTTGACTGAATAAACGGGTGTCGACCAACCACGTTGGTTGGCATCGATCGTTTCCGAATCCCAGTAAGCGCCTTTCACTAAACGAATCGTGAATGGCGTTTCACGTTTTTTTGCAAAGTCGATCATCGCTTTGATATCTTGGTAAGAATCACGTAAGTAAGCTTGAATCACGCAACCAAAGAATTTGTAAGATCTGAATTCGGGTTCGTTGATCAGCTCTTGGAACACTTCTAGGGTCATGTGTTTAACCGCGTAGTGCTCCATATCTAAATTGATAAAGACTCCAAGTTCCATTCCTTTTTTGAAAATAGGGCGCAAACGGTCTTTGACGATTCTTTTTGATTCATCCCAGGCTTTGTCACTGACTTGTGAATAAAGAGCCGTCATTTTAACTGACACGTTTACTTTTGGAATAGCGCCTTCAGCGTCTGAATCAAGAAGTGGATTTGCATCCCATTTTTTTGAATCATTGGCTAACCATTCGATTAATTCTAAATAACGACGTTGGTAATCAGCGGCTTCTTTTTCTGAAAGTGTGGCTTCACCTAGAATATCAACTGTGAACGTTAAATTGTTCTTGCGTGCTTTCTTTAAAACGGTGATGGCTTCTTCTGCGTTTTCGCCGGTGATGAACATTTTCGCCATGCCCATCACGTTTTTCTTGATGGCACCAGCCATTAAGCCCGGAGCTAATGATCCTAAACCAAGGCCTACGTTAAATACGCTGGGTAGTTCTGATTTGCCACCTTCGCTGAAATATTCTTTAAGGTGTGTCGCGACTTCATCGCCCGTTGTTAATGACGGCAGTACGTCAACGAAGCGAAACATGTTGGTTTTGAATTTATCGTTCTTCATGCTCCAGTCCATGACCGAGCCGTACCAGAAGTCTTTTGAAAATAACGAGGCTTTTGATTGTGATTCCATTTTTCTTAGAATCTCTTCGCCTTTGTTGATAATTTTAGTTTGAGTTTCAGTCATGTTTTCAGACATAGGTTTACCCCTTCAAGATTTGTAAAAATCAGTGAAAATTTCAGGTCTTAATTTGGAGTGAAGTCTCGCTTAGATAACATCCCAATGGCAAGCCAAAAGAGACTGCTTTTCAGAGTACAGCTCGGCCTGTAGCATATCTCCGGAAACTACTTTTCCGACGCCTTCGGGGGTGCCTGTTAAAATGATATCGTTTGGGCTTAATGGAAAATGATTTTTCACAAATTCTAGCAGTTGGCTGGGATTAAAAATCATATCGGTGGCGACACCTTCTTGAACGGTGATCTTGTTTTTAGTCAGTTTAAAGTTAAGCAATGTCAGATCGCCCGCATCTAAAATTGAAATCCAGCTGCCGATCGGGCAGGCTCCGGCAAATGATTTTGCTAAAGTCCACGGTTGGCCTGCTTTTTTGGCAGCCTCTTGATGATCGCGCGCGGTCAAATCAATCGCTAATGTCAGATGTGAAAAGTTTAAATTTTCATCAACAAGAAACGCAATTTCAAGTTCATGATGAACATCTTGCGACCATTTCGGAAGTTCAATACTGCTGCCTGAATTTAAGCAGCCACCTGATTTTAAAAAGAACAGCGGGGTTTTTGGAACGGGCGCATGCATTTCTTTTGCGTGGGCTGCGTAATTTCGGCCAACGGCCCAGATATTTTGAGTTCGTTGTTTTGTCATACGCAGGTTCCTTTTTTGATGAATTTCCATAGACCATTTTCAATTTCAAACGACGCAAATTGCGCCGGCCCCCAGTGGGCAAACTGATACGTTTTTAAATCGGTATCGCAGGGGATAAGGCTCATCGCCTCTTCGATCCAGTCGTAATGCGTACACAAATAAATTGTATTTAATTCTGAATTATTTTGGCTACTTGTGGTGATTTCGTGAACTAGACTTTGAACCCGGTCTTTAAACGTTTTCTGAGTTTCAAAATCTTGGCGCAGATCTAATTCTTTTCTGATTCTGGGCGCTAACTTAAAATTTCTGCCGACAAATTGCAAAGTTTGGGTGGTTCTGATTTTTTCAGAAACCCAAAGTTCAGTGGGGTCAGGTAGGGCCTTATTATTGACCGATTTTAAAATGGCTTCGGCCTGAACGAAACCGTCGGCCGTTAAGTGTGGATTATCGAAAGGAGTTAGGCCTTTTTGGCCGTGTCTGAATAAAAGAACATTCATTTCACAAAAGCGTACCTAAAAAGTTGAGTGTCGGTAAGGGATTTGTTAGTTTGTCCATTATGTCAAAAATTCATCGTTTCGCTACAAAAGATTATACTATTCGCGTGTCTAGCGTGGATGCCACTGAAGTTGTTGCAGAGATGCAAAAGCTTCATAACTCGTTCCCGTTAGCCACCGTGGGTGTTGGTAAAGCCATGGTTGCCGCTTTATTATTAGCCAGTCAGTTGAAAGACAAACAAAAAATCGGTTTGTTATTTCGTGGTAACGGCGCTTTAAAAAGTATTTACGCCGAAGCCGACTTCGAAGGTCACGTGCGCGCCTACACGCCGAATCCCGATTATCAACCACCTAGCTACGAATCAGGTTTAACTTTGTCGCAAGCTTTGGGTCATGGAACTTTATCGGTTTCACGCCATCAGCCCTTTCAGAAACAACCGTTTCACGGCATGGTTGAATTAGTTTCATCTGAAATCGGCGACGATATTGCGCATTACCTTTTACAATCGCACCAAATTCGTTCGGTGGTGGGTCTTGGAATTTACTTAGACCAATTCGGAAAAGTGGTTAAAGCGGGCGGAGTGATCGTTGAAGTCATGCCGGGCGTTGAAGAATCGATCGTTGATTTACTAGAGAAAAATGCCTTAACGAACAAACCGAATATTTCACAAATTTTACGTGATGGTGGTCAGGCTATTGATTTAGTGAAGCCTTACCTTGAAGGTATGGAGTTCGTTGAGCTGGATCATCCGCACGAAGCAGTTTATCACTGTCCGTGTTCGAAAGAACGTGTGATTCAGGCGCTTGAAGTTTTAGGCGAAGCCGATTTACAGGATATGATCGAAAAGAAAGAGCGTCCCGACATCACATGTCAGATGTGCGGTAAGCCGTATCATTTTACCACCGAAGAGATCGTGGATATTCGCGATGAGCTAAGACGCAATTCGATGAATTAGTTACGAAATTTAAAAAATAATTTCAAGGCCAGTCTTAGCTGGCTTTTTTCTTTTGAAATTCCCATTGTGGAAAAAGCAATACCGACGGGTGAATATTTAGGGCTGCGGCTAGCTTTTTAGCACGCTCAACGCCTAAAGAAATTCTGCCGGACTCCAGGCCTGAAATTGTTGATTGGGGAATCTTTGTTTTCTCGGCAAATTTATTTTGTGACCAGCCCAACATTTCTCTGGCTATGCGTAGACTCATTCCTGGAGTTAACTCAACTCTGACTTTAGATTTGGTAAAATCGCTCATTATTTTCTCCTGTAGTCGTGATGATTAACGTCAATAACAAAAATGCGAACTTCGTTTCTTTCTATTTGGTAAATAACGCGGAAGGCATCATTTAAATACGATGATCGAAACCCTTTCCATTCGCCTTTTAACGCATGGTCTTTGAATCCTGAAAAGGCTTTTAACCCTTCAGTTCCTGACACTTGAACGACGCTTTTCCAGAATTCGTACTTTTCTAGAATACTAGGGGGTAGTTTATCTATGTTCTTAACAGCTGACTTTTTCTCGAAAACATCCCACATATCATATATGTACTATACTTTATAAAGTATGTCAATGTTTGAGTCAGGCAGCAAAAGGGTTTAAATTAGAAAAGGAGCCTTTTAGGCTCCTTTTCTTGGTATTCATTGAATTTTAAATATGAACTCGAATTTCAATTACTTTTGCTGGTTAGCTAATTTTTTGCTGTTTAAATCTGTTTTGCAGATGGCTAATTTTTCTTCGTATTCGTCTTGGCGTTTGTTTAACAAAGTTCTGTAGCCTTTGAATCTTTGGATGCGGTCACTTAAGAATTCTTCTTTGATTCCGACCAATTTTTTTTCTTCATCTAGGCCGATTTTGAAATCGTCTTCTTTTTCAGTGACGCGGTCGATGGGCTCTGTCCAAATTAATTTTCCGTCGCCGCCGTTACGTGGATCAGATAATTGCATTTTGCATTCTCTTAGAGAGCCGTACAGGCCTAGTGATCCGTATTTTCTGTTTCCGTAAACGCGATCTTCTAATTCGTAAACGTCATATTGTAGAGTTCTTAATTCTTCGTTCATCATTACTTTTTTTTGTACGACCATGTTGCCGTCTTTGACTCCAACAGATGTGTCGCCGGTGATCGCTGCTTCGTTGTTTACTTTGGTATCGATATTTTCGGCTTTGTGTTTACTGGCACACGCTGACATCAACCCTGCAACAACAAGTAAAGATGCGAATGGTAAAAAACTAAAATTCATTTTCATGATTCCTCCGGTTATAAAAGTTGATTAAGCCGTGCGCTGAATGAACTTTCGGACCAAATATTACCTGTTCCCATTTTCATAAGAAAGGGGCCCGGCACCACGATGAGTCTAAAAAAGCACTTTCACATGCGCTTAACCGACCCCGTGAGGGGCCGGCCTAGCTTACCAGTTGCATTCAGGTTAGCCGCGCGCGCAGCTGGAGGCCGGGGTGGTTAGCCCCTTCCAGCGAAGAAAGTTTGTTGGTGGGATGGGTTTCGCTTATAGGCTGCTACGATTGTAGCGAAGCGAAGGTTTGTCTTACTTTGATACTATAGCAAGGGCCTTGCCAAACTTGTTTGATTAGTGATTTCAATGACTTAAAGCAAATGGTGCCAGGTTGGAACTCTTTAATTCATTTTAAACGAAAAAAACGGGGCGAAACAGCACGGGAGTGTGGCTAATACCTCCCATTAGGCGTTTTTTTACCTTCTGCGCCAGCCTGTTCGCGAAAACTGTCTTTGCTTAAAAAACTGTCTTAATATGGCACGCTTAAAACGAAAATAGCGCATTCTCCTTGGTCAAGAAATTGAAAAGAACTTAAGCAGATGCAATTAAAAAGATTCTTATCTATTTTAGGCTTACTGCTTTTCGTGATGATCATGTCATCGTGTAAACCCAAATCTCAGGATGACTGCGGTTTCGTGCAGAATATTTACGGCCAGCGGATCTCTTGGAAAACAAAATTACCACTATCGCTAATAATTCACAGTTCGGTTCCCGCTGAACTTCGACCCGCAATATATCGTGCTGCGAAAACGTGGGAAACAAATGCAGGAACAAAAGTTTTCGAGATCTCTGACGATTCTTCAGCCCTGAGCGCTTCTCCGGGTCGCGACAAAAAAAACGGTATTTACTTTTTGTCTGATTGGGAGTCAGATAGAAAGTCAGAGCAGGGTCGCACCAACGTCTTATGGGCGGGGGACGAGATTCAAGAAGCAGATATTCGAATCAATGCCGCTAACTTCAGTTACTACGATCAAAATCCAAAAGTCCTTACTGGCTCTTACGGATTAGTGACCGCGCAACGAACCACAGCAGACGGTTATAGTTTTGAAGCTTTAGTTCTTCACGAAATGGGTCATTTCTTAGGATTGAAACACCGTGAAGATCAAGGAACCGTTATGGCCACGCACTTAGCCGCTTACACGAATCGAATTCAGTTAGCCGCTACGGACGAAAAAGATATTTCTTGCGAATATAAGAAGTAATTCGCGTTGCGAATATAAAAAGTAATTCGCGTTGCGAATATAAAAAGTAATTAGAAAATAATCTTCTGATTTGAGAAGATGAAAGAAAAGGGTAGACGATGAAAACGATAAACTTATCAAATACTTCGGTAGTTGAAAATAATTCTGGTGAAACAAACTCTTTGGGTTTTGAAGATGTCGTCGTCTATAACGAGATGGCTGATCAGACATCGGTGCGTATGAATTTATTAGAGCAAATCCGTGGGCAGATGAATCAACTTGAAGAGATGTCGGCGCGCCGTGAATTTGTGACTCGCGAATTGATGACTTATTTTTCTAAGTAGTTTTTGAGGCTCATTTTTTCGGGTTTGTTTCTTAGCTTTCACTCAACTTACAGATGAGTGTTGTGATATCACGTTTATTTTACGGATTATGATTCTTCTTTTTCTGATTTGATTGACTCTTGCTTGGGGATCGTGAACTTTACAAAGTCGCCGACGCGTTCGCGGGTCATGCCTTCATGGCTGACGGGTTTGTCGAATTTAAATTCTTCTCGAAATGTTTGAAAATTATTAGTCACTAGTTTTTTTGAACCTTGTTCGATTTCGGCATTGTTTTTTCTTTGTCCTGAGATGACGGCCTTGTTGGCTTGAACGGACATTCTTAAATTATTTTGTTCGCCTTGTGGGGCGTAGGCTTCGATGACGTATTTGTCGCCGTCGTTTGTTAATTTGCTGCCGCGGTCTTGAACTTTGTAAAAGTCGTCAGTTTCTTTTGACGTCTTTTTGATTTGGTCTTCAGAAACTGTTTTGGGTTGGTTGTTGGCGCTAGCCGGTGTGCGGGCGGCGCGGGTGTAGACTTGTGAAAGGGCTTGTTGTGATCTTTGAATGTCTTCGGGGCTTCGCTCTTGCTTTCCAGAAATGTGATTCACGGCTGCGGCCGACTCATTGTCGATTTCTTTATTTTTTTCGGCGTAGAATTCTTTCATCGCCTTAAGATCTTCTTTTTGCTTCGCCATCAACTGGGCTTTGCGTTCTGCTTTTGCCTGTTGATTTGACTGAAGGGCTTGTTGTGGAACTGTGTTTTTTGTTTGAATCGTGTCTGCCATGATTCAAAGTGTATCAAATTGAGAAAGCTATTTGGGATTTTCCATGACAACAGGCTTCACTTCTGGGCTTTGGCAATGCGGCTTGAACCAATCCGTACGTCCCCAACAACGCCACGTCTGGACGTAAGTCAAAGTTTCATCTGGGTTACTTCCGTAGATTGATTTGTATTGTTCCGGATCTAACGTTGATTCCATCGTTCGAATGGCCTTGGTTTTTTTATTGGTGAACTGCAATTTAAAAATACGGTAATCGGCTTGGGCCGAAAGGGCTGTCGCTATTGCTAAATAAAAAAGAAGCCATCGTTTCATGATGGCTTCTTTTCGGACTTTCTTTGAAGATTATTGAGACTTAAATTATTGAGTCGTAAATGACACTTCGCTACTGATCGTTCGGCCTAAATCTGCGGATACGCTGATCGCTTGCGCTTTGTATGTCGTTGCCGACTGTAAGTTTGAGATCGATACATTGTTATCAGTTCTTAACACGTTATCTGAAGTTGTCGTTGTGACTTCTCCGGTTTTTGTGTTTGTTAACTGAACTTGTGACGTGGAAGCGATATCTGTCGACCAAGTGAAGTTCACTTGAGTTAAAATAACTTCTCCCACTTTAAAGTTCGAAATCACCGGGTTTGTTCCGCTGACGCACGGGTTGTAATCAGTTTTTGTTGAGCTGACCATAAAGTTATCGGGTTTTACAACAGACCATCCTCGTGATTCTAAATCTTTAACAGATTGTTGCTTAGCCGAGTTTTGATCCGGGTTATAAAAGAAACCATTTCCAGCGCGACCACAAAGCGGCTCTGTTCCGGCCTTGTCGACTTTTCTCCACATCAAAACGTTTGCGATGTGGTAACGGGGCCCTTGATAATAAGTGACTTCGATAGGGACCATTACTTTTTGGCGCATGCTGACTGTGTGAGTTGAGCAGCCCATACGTGTTTCATGATCGCCGTCGTTATTAATGATAAGGTCATCGGCACTTGTGCCATCGCCTGATTTCAAAATCAGCGTGGCTCCGTCATCTGACAATAACGCCAGTTCATAGTCACCGGCCACATCTAGGTCGTTTAAGATTAAGTTTGTCTTCATTTTTAATCCAAAGTACTCGATTAGTTTTGCACCTAAGTCGTCATTTAAAGTGCCGCCGCTTGAGTTCGAAAATCCTTCGGTAAATAACCGTGTTGGTACATTCATGTCGGATAAAAATATTTTTTGATCTGATTTTTGCGCAAACTGCACGTAGTCCGTTGATTTGTGCATAATCGGCATCGCGGCCGTTTTATAAAAAAGTTCGGCCATGATCCCTTTTTCGTAATTCGTTTGCGGAGTCGGGTTTGGATCAAGTGGATTACAAACTATTTTATTAGAGCTGTACTGATTGACGTTTACTTTTAAAGAGCTTAGTCCAGCGCCTGAATTTATTTGAGTTAAATTTTCGTTGGGGCTGCTGACTTTGACTCCGCAAGCCGTCAATAGAGTCGCTAATGCCATTGAGGTCAGTAAGTTTACTTTCACCGTGTTTTTTACTTGTCCTGTCATCATGACTTAACCACCTTGTTTAGTTACCGAACTTGATCTCTTGATTTAATCTTGCGCCAGTTTCAAAAAACTTTCAGAATTTTTGTGACTAATTTCAAAATAGTATTCTAGAAGTTGAACACTTTTTTTTGATTTGGATGAATGCTTTGGATTATGAATAAAAGTTTGACGCTTTTGGTGCGGTTTCTAATAGCTTAATGAATAGCGCGTTTAGTGGGATTGTTTTTTCTGCGCGCGGATATTGTTTTCGATGATGTAGAAGTAAGCTCGAACGATGCGGTGTTTTGAATCTTCATCGAGCGTCTGAATGTAATCTTGCTTTTGCGTTAGCGTTTTTAACTGAATCAAATGGATCAGTTCGTCTTGCACTTTCTTTAAATTTTCTGGATTAAAGAATTCATCTTCGTCATAAGGCTTCTTGAAAACGTTATGAATCAACTCGTTATCAAATAACACGTGAATTCCCAATTCGGATTGATTCAAGATGTTTTGCAGATTGTTTAACTGCGATGGCTCTAAATAGACTTCCACTTTTGACAAAGTTACCTCTTTTTGTAGCGTTAGCTGACTTTAGTGCTTTGGCAATGAAGTTAAGGAATTGACTATTTCAGTCAAAATCGTCTTGCCTACGGCTCGTAAACATTTAGGATAGTTCTTGAGCATTGGAGAAAAATCTGTGAATAAAGTTGCTAGCAAATTAAACAAAAAAATAAAGCCGAAGAAATCAAAGCAGATTAAAATTAAACGCGTGAAGCCGGCTCCGGTAAAAAGTAAAGCCAGTGCTCATAAGGCCACTAAAAAAGTTCAAGAAAAAGAGTTGATCATCATCGATGAAAAACAGGGCCTTATTTTTGAAAATGAAAAAACGATGTTTGGCTATTTCTCGAGCGCAATCAAAGAGCTCGAGAAAAAATATGAGAATTTTTATAACGAGAAAAATGATTTTAGTTATGCCGAACAAGCTGATCTTGAATATCTTTTAGAAGATACTTTAGACGATCCAGATGAAATTTGGTTGGATGAAGGCTCTTTTGAAGATTTAAAAGTTCATGTTCTTGTGAAAGCCATCGAAACTGAAAAAGAAAATTTTCATTATGTGGCGGTTGTTTACATTAACACCGAAGAAAATTACCCTTCATTTGTATTTATCCATTTTCCGACGAAAGATTTGGATTTAGTTGAAGCGTTCCGCGAAGATGAAATTGTTTTTCACCGTAAATTAGAAGCGATTCAATTTGCGGCGATTGACGGTGATTCATTGTTAGAGGGGGATTATTTAGCGATTGGCCTTTTAGAGGCGATGCTGGTGATTCGTTCTGAAAAAGATATCGTTCCTGAAAAATTTCGCGATTATGCCGAACTTCGTGAATCGACCATTGATTCTCCGGACGAGATCTGGAGTAAAGTTGAATCCGCAGGGCATACATTAGTGACTTTTATTAAAGAATTTCCAGATCAAGGGGTTGAGGATCTTCATTATTTGGTGATCACCGAAGAAGATCCAGAGACTCAGATTAATTCGCTTTTATTTTCTTTTCCGACAAACGATATTTCGTTAGTCGATCGTTACCGTCAGGGTGAAAATTTAGAGGCCGAAGAAGTTCTAACTGAATCCAGCCACTAAAATTTAGAAGCAATACGCATCAAACGAGGCTTTCGCGGCAGCATCTGTTGTGGTTTGACCGTATAAGGCGTGCATTTGTTGTAAGATTGTCGCGCGGGCCGATCCGTCCGAATTGTAAGAGTAAGTAGCCGGGTTTGCGGCGAAAGTCGGGATTAAACTATTTAAGTTCGCAATCGCGGTTCCTGAAGAATCATAGGCCACGACTTTGACCACTTGGTAAACGGCTGACGGGTCGTTCAGTTGAATATATAATCCAGAAGTTCCGTTAAACTGGCTAGCGTCGATGCTGCTTGCTAATGAAGAGTTCGTTTGACCCGAGCCAAAAGTATAAGTCGCTACGTTTAAAGGTGTTGAATCTAAGACGCTTTGAGATCCGCTGACTCTCCATTTGTAGAACTTAAGAACGTTACCCGATTTTGTAATGTTCGCATTTAAGAAATTAAATTTCATTTTGATATAATCTGTGCTGACGTTGCCGTTGGCGTCTGTCACTACAGATGTATTAAAGCTAAAATTTGAGTCTGCTGATTTGTTGCAATAAGCTAGTGTCGATGTCGTTGCTAAAGACGTTGAAGATGTGACGGCATTTGATGATTGAGATTTCGTGTTACCACAAGCGGTTAATAAAGCTAATAAACCTAAAGTGATAACTAATCTTGTTGTTGAGAATGCTGTCATAAATCCCCCGTAAGTGATTTTATTAAGTCTTGTATACATGAAGCTATTGCATACGTGGGGCCATATTTCAAAATGGGATGGTAATAGGTAAGGTCGAAATTAAGGGTAATGAGCGCTTCACTTTAAGAATGAGGTGAAGCGCAAAATATGATTTTGAGACGGGTGCTGGGTAAAGCTAGGCAGGTGTTGTTAAAATTGACGTTCATGTCTGAGACAGCTTTTTAAAGCTGCCCTAATTCGACCCACGTAATGCCATCGCCGCCTGTATCGGCCGTTCCGGCTTTCCATTTTTTGACATAAACCGAACGTGAAAGATATGTGCGTATTGATTTTTTTAAGACCTCAGTGCCGTGACCGTGAATTATTTTTAAACGATCTTCATTCTGGGAAGTTGCTAAATCTAACGCTGTTTCAAGTTGCGATACGGCTTCGGCGACCGTTTTTCCACGCAGATCTAAAGTGCGATCTTCATCTAAGAAGGTCACGCGTGAAGATCCGCTTTTACGCGCCAATGATTGCGTTGGGTTTTCGGCCTTAAGCGGTGGTTTTAATTCAGACCAATGAATCTGTAAACGGATAGATTGCGATAAAACTAAAACTTCACCCTTAGCGTTGGGCTTTGATTGAATAATTCCATCTTGATTTAATGAAGGCGCAAAAACTTTTGTTCCTGGTGGAAACGCTGCCGCGAATTCTTCAGACGTGGTTATTCGCGGAGCCGACGTGCTGGTAATTGGCTTTGCCTTTACAATTTCTGGTAAATTAAATTTAATTTCTTGCAGCTGTCGGTGCTTCGTTAACGAATCTGACGCTTTCGCCGTGGCGATCGCATCGTCTACTTTTTCGCTGGCCTTTTTTAAAGCGGCCGCTAATTTTTTCTGTTTTTCATTTTCAAACTCAACTAATTTTGATTCGTATTCATTTTGTACTTCTTGAGCCGTGCGAATTTGCTTTTTTAAATTATCTTGAAGTAAATGAATGTCGCGTTTTAAATTTTCAAATTCACTTTGTTGATTTTGTCTGGCTTTTGCGGCAGGGCTTAGGTTTTCAATCGCGGCCGAAATAATATCGCTCGCCACACCTACGCGGCGGGCCGTTTGTATGGCCATCGAATCGCCAGCAACGCCGGATAAAAATTGGTACGTTGGTCGTCCGGTTTTTGAATCGTATTCTAAACTTCCGTTCAAGACGGCATCTTCATCAGTCCAACCTAATTTTAATGGACTTAAGTGGGATGTAATGACCGCGAAAACTTCATTGTTCGCGTAGCGTTCGATAAAGGCGCGCGCAAGGGCACTTCCTTCTTCGGGGTCGGTTGATCCACAAATTTCATCGACTAAAATCAAGTTCTGCAAACCTTTCAAGTGCGAAGCTTGTTCTAAAATTTTTAAATGGGCTGCAAACGTACTTAAATCTTCATCGACACTTTGCGCGTCTCCAATACCGGTAACGATATTTGTGAAGAACGGCATCGTTGATCCTTGAGCGCAACAGATCAATAATCCACAACGGGCCATTTGTGCCGCAAGCCCGATTGATTTTAGTAGAATCGTTTTACCACCCGCATTGGGGCCGGATAAAATAAGAATACTTTTTTTGCTATTCAGTTGAACGGTATTGGTGACAACTTTTTTACCTAATAATTTTAGAATCGGATGGGCTAAATCTTTTAAGTGAATTTGCGTTTCATCAAAGCGGCAAGGTTGGGCTTCTAGTAAGCATGCCAGTTGCGCTTTTGAAAATAAAACGTCGCAATCTAAAAGAACAGTTTGTGATCGTTCAAAATTAGCCGCTTGGTACGAAAGGTATTCAGATATTTCAGCCAAAAGTCTTTCGATTTCGTCATCGATTTCAACTTCAATTTGGCGCATGCGATTATTCAGTGGAATCACGGTTTCAGGTTCAATAAAAACCGTTTGTTTCGTTTGCGAACTGCCATGAATGATACCCGGAATATGGTGCTGCATGCCGCCCTTAACGGGAATCACCCAACGGCCTTCGCGCGTGGTCACATATTTTTCTTGAAGCATGTGCTCGATTTTATGTTCACGAACCATCTTATCCATGTAGTTATGAATTTGACGTGACAGAGATTCTTTTTCTTTAAATAAACTATAAAGCTTTTCAGATGCATCCATTCGAATTTCACCTGTCGGGGTCATCAAATGGTCGATGGCTGAAAGCGGTTCATCCGCATTCATTAAAAGATCAGAAAGGCTTGCGGCCCATTCGGTCGTGTGATCTTTCAGGACTTCTTTCAGCGCAATCGTTTCTAAACAGAAGTGACGGATATCTTTTAATTCTAAAGTTTTTAAAACGGCTTTTTTCTTTAAACGTGAAATCCAAACGTCATACAGATCTAAACTTTCCATGTGCGGACGAATTCCGCTAAGGATGATCGACGAAGCGCTTTCAATTTCGTAAAAGCTTTTTTCGGCTTGCTCTGGTTTTGATAAAGGTTTGAGCTGACCCACGATCATACGGCCATTTTCGCTGGTTGCGAAAGATTTTATTTTCTCTAAGACATCAAACCAATCTAAATTTTTAATGACGAACATGTTTTCCTTTTCGCGAGATCACGATCAATAAGGCTAACCATAGAATCCAGTCCCAGTGGCCGTAATGAGTATAGAAAGTAATCGGTGCATTTTTCAAATAAGAAATACCGTAGGTGTGAGCCCACGGTTTATCGTTTGTGGACTGCTCTAGTATTTGCCCGTTTGCAAGAATGGCAGACGTTACGCCCGTATTCGTTGATCGAACCAAGGGGCGACGGTTTTCAACACCACGAGCCAGTGTCATGATGTTGTGCTGAAAGGGTTCGGCCCAATCACCAAACCAAGAATCGTTCGTCACGTTAAATAAGATTTGCGCGCCTTTTAAAGCAAGGCCTCGTGAAAAAGCGGGATCTAAAGATTCGTAGCAAATTTGCGGACCCACGATAACATGCTGACCATCTTTTAGAGGAATGTTTTTTGGCGAAGGTCCGGGGCCACGCTCATAAACTCCCACAAACGGAAATAATTTATAAAGGGATGGAAAGCTTTCTCCGAAAGGAAGGTATTCTCCGAAAACTAATAACTGGGTTTTATGATAAGGTTCGGCCGCAATGGATAAATTGGGGTTTAAAAAAAAGACCGAGTTGCGGGTCAGCGGGTAACCCAGATGGTCCCGTCGATCACGGCTTTGCGAATAGCCGCCGGTCATCAAGGTCGTATTCCATTGCTGAATTTTTTGCAGCAGTCCTTTTTGTAAAAAACGATTGTGGTATTCTATATCAAGAGCAAATGGCATTGCCGTTTCTGGCCACAACATCAAATCAGGCGCTGGGTTTGATTTCAAATAGTCATCGGTCAGTTGGCTGTAAACTCCTAAAATATAGGATTGAAACTGATCTTGTTTTTCGGATTGAATTTTTTCGGCGTTTCCAATGTTACCTTGAACGACGGCGAATTGAATTTGACTGTCTGTTTTAGACCAACGTTTTTCTTTTAAAGCGCCTAATCCCGTAAATATTAAAATTACGCCAACAACCGAAGCGAAAAGTTGGATTGCTAATTTTTTATCGGCTTTACGAATAACGAAGCTGTATCCAACTACGGCTTGCGCAATTAAAATCCAAGTTGATAATCCCCAGAACCCGACGGTGTCGGCCCATTGAAATAGGGGAAAGCGCATCCATAGCAGCGAATACGCCAAGTTCCATTCAAAGATGCTGGGCCAGATTCTTTCAAGTAAAGCGTGTGATAGGGCTAATAACAAAAATTGAATCAACGTGGATTCGATTTTATTTTTTCGAATAATCCACACGGCCGCTAACGTCGCTAACGGAATATAAATGTGCATGGCTGCTGCAAAAGCAATCAGCGCCGCTAAAGAGATCGTCCAATGTAAATGTCCGAATTCGCTGGAAACGTAAAAAATCCAATTAAAGCCAATGATCGTTAAAATAAATTGCGAGATCCAGCCGAAGAAAAATATTCTTTTAAACGATGCCCCGCTGGAGCTGAGCTCTAGGACGTTGATCCAAAGAGGAACGAAGCAGAATAATAAAGCCCAACCAGGATATGGAATGTAAGATGTGCCGACTAGAACTCCGCATAAAATCGATAAAAGGTAGGGTCTGGGAATTCGGTTTAAGTATTGAAATAGTATCGACATGTGATTAGTGTTATCATAGACTATTAGCTGGGGGAAGATGCAGTTGGACATATCTGAAAACTTAGTACAAAAAAACCATTCGACATCGACTTTGGCTGATTCAGCCAAGCAAGAACTTCGTTTCCGCTGCCCATGCTGCCAAAAATTATATAGTACAACCGCGGATGCTTTTGAAGAAGCTCACGCCAGTGATTCAGATCTTTCTTTGCCCGAGTTCGATTGCCAAAGTTGTTTTAAATCTTTTGTTTTAACTAAAAAAACAAACGAGTTCGGTCTTCTTGAAACACAGGTCAATAATCACGTTTTCTCGGAATGCCCAAAATGTACAAAACTAATGCCGCTGAATCATGAAGAGTGTCCATCGTGTGGCGTCTTTATCGAGAAATACCAGCAAGTGGCGCAAGCCGAAAATCCGATGCTTTTTGAATTGAATAAATTATGGAAAAATGTTCTTGAGAATTTTAATCAAGATGCCAGACACCAAGAATTTTTAAATTTATGCCAAAGAAAAATGGCGTTGAACTTAGCCTTTCAAAAATACGACGAACTTCGTAAAACGATGAATTACGATGCGACTTGCGAAAAGTATTTAAATCAAATTGAAACTCGCTTAGAACAGCAATTTATTAACCAACGCGCGATCGAACAAAAAGCAAAAGCAGAACCGAAGAAAAAGATGACACAAAAAGTTTTTGCTTGGGTTAGTCTTTTTGGTTTTGCGCTTTTGATTTTTAATAAAGTGCGTCCCACGTTTCCGAACGTGAATGGATTGATCGTAGCCATTACGGTTTTAGCTTTTAGCTTATGGCTTGTTTCATCTCAGAATAAAAATAATATCAAATTATAGTATTAGATAATGTGGTCTTGTCTGAAAAACGAATCAGATTTTAATTCTGATTCGTGTCGGGCTCTTGACCTAGGCGGGTTGGTTTTTTTACGCCTTTTGTTTGCATCGCATCTAATAAATTTTTACCAAATCGCACAACGTTATTGGCCTCTGTTGATTCGTTCGGATCAGTCGTGTAGGGAACTTTTTTAACATCCACGTACATCGCGCCCGATGTTGAATTTTCACCACTCAAAATTGTTAATGATTTAAATAAATTCAGTTGCCGTGCGGTTTTCGTCTTTGCGGTTAATGAAGACGACGTGTCACCTGTTGCTAGGATATATTTTTTAACTTCTTCGGCCTGAAAGTATTGCCCCTTATGGGCGATGACTAAAACGGCTGCGCCCGTTACGAATGCTGTGGCTTGGGACGTGCCTGTCATTAATCCGTACGAGTTGTGCGGTAGGCTGGATAAAATATTTTGCCCTGGGGCCGCAATGTCGACCGTTTCGGTTCCATAGTTTGAACTTGGTAAAACTTCGGTCGTGGGGTCGATGGCCGTTACTGAAATAATGTTTTTTAATTTATAATCGGCCGGGTAGTAGTGATGTTGATCTGAATTTGATCTTTCATTTCCGGCGGCCGCGACAAATAGAATCCCTTTGTTCTCGGCCAGTTTGACGGCGTCATATTCATCCTGAGAATAGTCCGTACCGCCACCGGAATAGTTGATCACGTGGGCTCCCATTTTGACGGCGTATTGAATGGCCGCAACGGTATTTTTTAAGTTGTCGGTGTTAGGAACTTTGGGATCAAAGTATTTTAAAACCATAAGGCTTACGTTCGGCGCAATACCGCTGATACCTTTGTTGTTTCCGGCTTCGGCGCCGATGATGCCCGCGATGTGCGTGCCGTGACCGTGGTTGTCTTCTAATCGATTATTATTCGATACAAAGTTCCAACCGTGAACATCGTCGACAAAACCATTTTTATCGTCATCGATGCCGTTTGAAGCTTTATCGCGACCTTTTTCGTCTTTGCCCGATTCGCCCGGATTCACCCAAAGATTTGTTTTTAAGTCTTCGTGATTTTCGTCAACGCCCGTATCGATCACGGCCACGATGACATCTTTACTCCCTTTAGAAACAGACCACGCGCGTGCGGCATCTGATTTTTTTAATCCCCAAGCTTGTTTGATGGCTGGGTCATTGAATAAGGCAGAAGGTTCGTCGACGACTTTGTCAGTCTGACCTTTGACCGCACCTAATTCAAGGTCGCGTCCTTCGATAATTTTACTTTTTTTAGAAGATTGGGTTTCGCGGTTTGGCGAGCTATCGTAAAATTGGTAGCCGGCAACAGCTACACAAAAAAATAGAAACGCACCGACAGTTGCAAAAGTCTTGTTGATCTTTTTCATAATCAACTTTTCGGTGCTTTAAGTTCAGATCTATAAAGTGTTTTTAATCGACCTAGTTTTTTAAAGAAACGTCTTTTTTTGATTCATTAGACGCTAAAAAATCAGCCGGAAAGGCGTGTTCTTCATCTCTTTTTGAGACACGGTCGTAGAAAAGCATATTACGCGCAATTAATTTTACGTAAGTGCGAGTTTCTTCGTAAGGAATCTCTTCGATGAATTCAACGATGTTGGCGCGGTAGCGATTTTTTAACCAGCCATTTAAAGCGCCGCCCCCAGCATTATAAGCCGCAGCGACGTACGTCAGTTGGCCATCTTGTTTACGTACTTGTTCCATCAGTTCGTAAGAGCCTAACTGAATATTGATATCTGGTTTATAAAGGTCTTCAGGGGCTTTGTACGGAACTGAAAACTTTTTTGAAATCTGTTTTGCTAAGCGCGGAATCATCTGCATCAGGCCCATCGCATCGGCATGACTTCTAGTTTTTTCATTAAACGCCGATTCTTGTTTCATGATCGAGTAAATCAAAGAGGCCGGTACCGCTGTTTTTTCTGACATGGTTTTGACGCGATCTGGGTACGGTTGTGGGTATAATAAGTGGCCGTAGTTCACCATGACTTCGATACGATTATTATTATCTTGTTTTCCGAACGCGGCAAAAAGTGGTAAATAGCGCTCGCCTTTTTCAGCTAAGTATAAGCCTAAGTTTAATTGGTTATCAGGGTTACGACTTAAAATACCAACCGCTTTTTCGGCGATGTCAATTTCACCGTAGCGAATTAAATCCATAAAGATATTGCGTTCGATCGGTTTTAAAAAACTAAGATTTAAATCAAAAAGAAATTTTTTTTCGAATTTAATTTTAGATAAGGCCGGTAATTTTTTACCCATTTCGTAATAAGCGATTAGGCCGTAGTACCCGAAGAAATCTTCTTGCGTGATTTTTTCAAGTAAAGCTTTTGCGTCTTCTTTACGATCTAATTGAGTTAAGGCCCGTGATCTAAAAAAGTTTGAACGTGAGCGTTCGCTTAAATCAGTCGTCGTTTCGCTTAAAGTCGCGAAAGACTTTTCGGCTTCAGACCATTTTTTCTCTTTATATAAAATCCAAGATTTAATCCATAAAAGACGGTCAGGGGTGAAAGAGACCGTTTTTGGTTTGTATGTTTTCACATCTTCTAAGGCTAAGTCGTACATTTGCACGGCTTTTTCGATCTCTTGTCGCTCTTCGGCCATGCGGCCTGTCACGAAATAAATTTCAGCGACTGACGTTGTGCCTTTAAGTAAGCGTAAGGCGTCGATCAAGACATCATCCGCGCGGTTTAATTTACTTTCAGTCCAGAAAGTGCGCGCAAAAAGTAAGGCCGCTTCGTAATAATTAGTGCGATTTTCAGGTAAGGTTTTATTTTTTTTAAGTTCGGCTTTGGTGTAGTTGTAAAGATCGGCCGTCGTTTTTAAGAAATCATTACGAAGGCCCGCGCTTTTTTCTTTGGCGCGTAATTGTCTGAAGGCTTTGACTTTTTCAGCCGCAGTTTTAGCTAATTTTACGTTTTTTTTAAGATCATTGATGCTTAACGTGCTTGTTGGCGGTGGAGTCGTGATATCAAATTCTTGAATTTGTTCGGCGTAAACTCTTTTTTCAAAATCAGATAATTTTTTAACTTCAAAAGTGAAGTCTTTGCAGTTTTTCTTGGCGCGTAAGGCCGCCAAACCTTTCAGGGCGAAAGTTTCATCTTTTGATTTTTCGATCAAGGTTTCGCAGGTAAAATCTACTAATTTCGGATCGCCAGTTTTAGTCGTTACGGCCGTTAAATCGCCAGGCTTTGCGGCTTTAGGATCTGCAGGCAGTGTAGCAGTTGTGGAAGCATTTGTACCTGCGGTCGCTGAGGTCGCAGTCGTAGCGCTCGCCTCCAGGGTTTGAGTTCCGGTCGGAGCGATGGCTCCTAAGTTCGGCGCATTTTCAATGGCGGCCGGTGTCTTCTGACTTGAAGAGCAAGAAATTAAAAATAAGCAAAATAAAATCGAGGGCGAAATTCTCATTGAGCAGGTTCCTTTTTAGCCGCCTTCGTCGGAGCGGCCTTTTTTACAACAGGGCTTGATACAAAACCAAAGGCTAACGATTTTTTGTTATTCTGTTCAGATAACGAAACTTCGACTTTGCCACCGGTTTTAAGCTTTCCGAATAGTATCTCATCAACTAGTTGGGATTTAATCAACTGATCGATTTTTCTAGATATCGGTCTAGCTCCATAAACAGGATCAAAACCCACATCTGCCAAATAACTAACTACGTCATGCGAGTAGACAAGTTCAATATGCTTTTCGGCTAGGCTTAACCGCAGATCAGCCAAGAATTTTTCAACCACATTTTCGATCAACGCTTTTGTTAATGAGTTGAAATAGACGACTTGGTCTAAGCGGTTGATGAATTCAGGGGCAAAAGTTTTTTTGATGGCCTCTTGGCTGACGCCCGTGCGGTCACCGTGACTTAAACCAATTGTGCCTTTGGCCACATCTTGGGCGCCTGCGTTTGACGTCATGATGACGATCGTATTTTTAAAATTAACCGTACGACCATTTCCGTCAGTTAAGCGTCCGCCGTCCATTACTTGCAATAAAATGCTGTAGATATCGGGATGGGCTTTTTCAATTTCATCTAATAAAATTAAAGAGTAAGGGTTTTTACTAACCATTTCGGTCAGCTGACCACCTTGTTCGTAGCCAACGTATCCCGGGGGCGCTCCGACTAGTCTAGAGACCGCGTGTTTTTCCATGTATTCGCTCATGTCAAAGCGGTGAAATTGAATTCCTAATAGCCGAGCCAGCTGTTTACACACTTCTGTTTTACCGACGCCCGTAGGACCCGCAAATAAATAAGAACCCCAAGGCTTTTCTTTATTTTCTAAACCACTGCGCGCAAATTTGATCGAGCGCACCAGTACGTCAATGGCTTCATCTTGACCGAAGACGACTGATTTTAATTTTTTATCTAAGTCTTTTAAATCTTTCAGATCGTTTTGGTTCATATCGTTAATCGGTACACCCGAAAGACGGCTGACCACGTCCATCACATCAGTGGGTTCGATCGCAATGGGGGTTAAATCTGTCGTTGGAAATTTCAATTTTTTGTAACTTCCAACTTCGTCTAATAGATCAATAGCTTTATCTGGCATTTTACTTTGAGTTAAATATTTCATCGACAAATCGACGCAGGCTTGAATCGTTTCGGCCGAATAGCTGACGTTATGATATTGTTCGTATTTAGATTTAATTCCTTTTAAAATTTCTAATGTGTCTGCGGCCGTCGGTTCACTGACATCGCAGCGCTGAAACCTGCGATTAAGCGCTTTATCTTTTTCAAAGTGCTGGCGGTACTCTTGAAATGTGGTCGCGCCAATAACGGTTAGTTCGCCCTTGGTTAAAGCGGGCTTTAAAAGGTTTGATGCATCCATCGATCCGCCAGACGTTGAGCCCGCGCCGACGATCGTGTGGATTTCATCAATGAATAAAATAATATTTTTTCTCTCAAGCACTTCTTTTAAAATATTTTTAAGTCGGCTTTCGAAATCACCGCGGTATTTGGCGCCGGCTAAAATAGAACCTAAGTCGACCGAGTAAATCAGCTTGTCTTTTAAAAAGGGTGGAACATCACCGGCCACGATTTTTTCGGCTAAGCCCTCGGCAATGGCCGTTTTGCCGACGCCCGAATCTCCGATTAATAGCGGATTATTTTTTGTACGACGACCCAAGGTCTGAATCATTTTTTCAATTAAATCAGTGCGCCCCACTAAAGGATCTTTTTTTCCGGACTGAACGTATTCATTTAAATTTAAAGCAAAGTTTTCTAACGCTGATTTGCTAGCTTTGTCGGGCGTGCCGGCTTCATCGCCGTTTGATCCATTTGCATTCGAAGCGGTGTCGGTCGGGCCCGATGATAAATCATGACTAACGATCGAGATCACATCGAATTGTTTAACGCCAAACTTTTCTAAGCAGTAGACGGCCATCGATTTTTTCTCTTCAAAAATAGAAATTAAAACGTGACCTTCATGAATTTGATTTTTACCAGCCGCGTGCAGTTGTAAAGCGGCGCGCTCGAAAGCGCGGTGAACTGAAATGGCTAATTCGGGTTTCCAGTTTTCAATTTCTCCGTCGGTGGCCAAAGTTTTTTGTTCATCGGTGACGACCGGATTTTTTTGGATGTATTTTAAAAGTTCGGCCTTTAAATCAGGAACGGTCACATCTAATTTTTCTAAAATTTCAATCACAAGCGGGGATTCGATCAGGCAGTAAACCAAATGCTCTAACGTGACGAATTCATGATTTTTTTTCGAAGCCAGATCGATGGCTTTACCTAAGCGTTTATCTAATTCTTTTGAAAGCATTGAACTCTCCTTGATGATAAAAAGCGTAATTTAAATTAGACCTACATCTCTTCGAGCGTGGCGGTCAGGGGGTGTTGGTTCGCCTTAGAAAATTGATTTACCTGAGAAACTTTGCTTTCAGCCACTTCGAAGGTATAAATTCCGCACAAACCCGAACCCTTATTATGAACGTCTAACATAATTTGGTAAGCATCTGTTTCGTTTTTGTTAAAAAACTTCTTTAGAACGAAAATAACAAAATCCATAGGCGTATAATCATCGTTCATCAAAAGAACTTTGTACTGCTTGGGTTCTTCTGTTTCGTTATCGATGTCTAGATCAAAGTCTGGGTTGTTCAAAGGTCGTGTGCTCATATGTCTCAATCATAGACCTTTTCTTAATCTGATATAACCATTTTCTCACAACAGGACTGTGCGAAAAAATATTTTGCGCCGATAAGATTAAATCTGATATCGTTTTATCTATCAGGTAAAGAAAAAACAGCAACAAACAACACACTCACGTAAACACACGTAAAGGGGCATCGCATGCAAGGTAAGTTAAACAATAAAGGTTTCTCGTTAATCGAATTAATGGTGGTCGTAGCCATCATCGGTATTCTAGCGGCTGTAGGTATTCCTCAGTATGCTAAGTTCCAAGCTAAAGCTCGTACAGGCGAAGCGAAATCGAATTTAAGTGCATTATTTACTTCCGAGCGTGCATTCCAACTTGAGTTTGGCAGTTACACCGTCGATTTAAAAAATGCTGGCTTTGGGGTTGAGGGTAAAACCTTAAGATATGTTACTGGGTATACCACAGGTGCAACGTGCGGTACAGCTGCTGTATTTGCTGCAGCTGCTCCAAACGCACCTACAGAAACCGCAAAAGTGCAGTCAGATTCAACAGGTGTTTCTCCAGCCGCTACGACTTGGATTGGGGCTACTTACGGTACTGATCTAGGGGCTGCGGTTTTGACTGGTACAAGTTGCAGTAGTACTGCGTTTCTTGCAAAGTCATTAGGAGATCCAACGAACTCTCCTGTTGCATTAACAGCAACATCAGACACATGGTCAATTAACGAGAGCAAAACTCTTAAAAACATGATAGTCGGTTACTAATTTAGTCGTAAATTTACTTAAGTATAAAAAGGAACATTGGCTTAGCCGATGTTCCTTTTTTTTTAAGAACTTAACTGGTGGAAATACTTGTGAGGGTTAGGCAAAGCGATGGCGGTTTTTCTTTAATCGAGCTAATGGTAGTCGTCGCCATTATCGGGATCTTGGCAGCTGTTGGCGTTCCTCAGTATTCGAAATTTCAAGCCAAGGCTCGCGCAAGTGAGGCTAAGTCTTCATTAGGTGCGCTTTTCATTGCAGAACGTTCTTTTCAGCTGGAGTTTGGTAGTTATACAGTTGATTTAAAGAATGCGGGGTTCGGGGTGGAAGGGCGAGGGCTTAGATATGTTACTGGATTTCAGACCGGATCTTCTTGTGGCACCGCAGCTGCTTATCTTGCTGCGGCGCCGTTTGCACCGATAGAGGCGGCTCGCGTTCAAAGTGTTTCAGTTGGAGTTTCGTCACCGTCCACGATATGGATAGGTGCTGTTTATGGAACCGATCTTGGTGCAAGCATTTTGGCTGGGACTACATGTTCAAGCACAACTTTTTTAGCTAAGGCATTGGGAGATCCTTCTAGCCCGGCGTTGCCCTTGTCAGCAACATCGGACACTTGGTCAATTGATCAGAACAAAGTGCTTAATAATTTAATTCTTGGCTATTAATTCCAATTGATAAAGTTGAAAAATACGCTACGCTAAAATCAATGCTCTATTCTTTTAAATTACATCGGGATTATTTTAAAAAATTTCTTAAGAGTATTGTTGTGGTTGCTACGCCATTTTCTTTTTTTTATTTTTCATGTTTTTTTTCAAGGCCATTACCAGTCAGAAGATCTGAATATTTACGCCCGCCTTCAGTTGTTAAAAATTTAACGGCGGGGTTTTCGATTCAACAATCTGACTCCTTCTGGTTGCGCAGTAATCAAGACTTCGATCATTGCGACAAACCTATTAATAGCAGAGAGTGTGAAGGGAAGTCCTGGTTGTACGAAATCATTGATTTAGTTACTGAGCTAGATTCTAATTTTTTTGAAGCCTACTACTTTGGTGGCCTAGCTTTAACAGTTATAATTTCTGACTATGCAGGTGCTTCGCAAATTTTTGATAAAGGTGTTAAGAAGTTCCCTAATAGGTGGGAGTTGAGCTACGCGGCCGGATATCACGCGTTGTTTGAAGAAAAAAATAAATTAAAAGCTGCCGTGCTTTATAAAAACGTTGCGGCTAACGGTGGACCACCTTGGGTTGGTGGCGCGGCAGGAGGATTAGCGATAGAAGGTGGCGATGTAAGTTTAGCTATCAAAATTTTAAATGAAATGATTGAATTGAGTCGAGACGAAAAGGTAACTGAGCGCCTTAAGAGGAAACTCGCAGAAACCAAAAACACAGGAATGTAAAAATAAGCATTTTTAAGCCAAAACTTTAACCACCCCCGCACCCCACACTTGACCTTTTCCAAAAAACCAACATAGTTGACGGCATGTCTTCCATCAAACGCGATTATTACGAAATTCTGAGTGTTGAAAAAACAGCTGACGGCGATACGATCAAAAAATCGTACCGTAAACTGGCCATGCAGTATCACCCTGACAGAAATCCTGATGATAAATCGGCTGAAGATAAATTCAAAGAAGCCGCTGAAGCTTACGAAGTCTTAAGTAATGAAGAAAAGCGTCAGAAGTACGATCGTTTTGGTCACCAAGCGTTCTCGCAAGGCGGCGGCGGTGGCGGATTCCACGATATGGGCGATATTTTCTCGCAATTTGGTGATGTGTTCGGCGATTTATTCGGAGGCGGCGGCGGGCGTCAGCAGTCGGCTCGTAACCGAAATGCTCCCCGCAAGGGATCTGATTTACGCTACCTAACTGAAATTGATTTATTAGATGTGATCAAAGGCAAAGATCAAAATATTGAATTCGATACGCAAGATAACTGCGAAGTCTGTAACGGATCGGGCGCTGAAAAAGGTTCTAAACCCCACACGTGCCCAACATGTAATGGCCAAGGCCAAGTTGTTCGTCAGCAGGGCTTTTTCACCATGGCGTCACCGTGCCCGAAATGCCAAGGTACGGGGGAAATCATCGATAATCCTTGTAAACCGTGTAAGGGCCAAGGCCGCGTGAAAGCGCACCGTAAAATCAAAGTCACGATCCCAGCTGGCGTCGATAACGGTACCCGTTTACGTGTTTCAGGCGACGGCGAAGGCGGCTATAAGGGCGGCCCGAACGGCGACCTTTTTGTTGAAATCCGCGTGAAAGACGACGACGTCTTTACCCGCGAACAAGACCATTTATTTGCTACATTAGACATCCCATACACCCAGTTCATTCTGGGTGGAGAGCTAACCACCGAAGCCTTAGACGGCGACGTCGAAGTTGAAATCCCCCGGGGCTCGATGCAAGGACAGCGTATTAAAGTCGCAGGTCGCGGAGTTCCGTCGTTGCGCGGCTCAAGACGAGGCGATCTATACTACACTCTTAATGTTGAATTCCCCGACAAATTAGACGAGTCGGAAGAGACTTTGCTACGAGAAATCGCAAAAAAGAACAACACCAAGGTTCTAGCTGAAAAAAAAGGCCTTTTCGGCAAGAAAAAATAAGAAATATTAACATTTAAATCTCCTTTTTATAGTTCTAGCGCCTTGACGTATTCTAGATCGGCGCCACATTAGTAAGTGATATAAAAGGGCGAAAAGCCCAACGTATTATTTAAAAATTTAATAGATTAATAGGAGAATTACTTAATGGGAAAAATTATCGGTATTGACTTAGGTACGACGAATTCATGCGTAGCAATCATGGAGGGTGGCGAACCGAAAGTGTTAGTGAATGAAGAAGGCGCGCGCACGACTCCGTCAGTCGTGGCGTACACAAAAGATGGCGAACGTTTAGTGGGTCAAATCGCAAAACGCCAAGCTGTTACAAATCCAGAAAACACAATTTACTCTTCAAAACGTTTCATCGGACGTAAGTTCGAAGAAGTTCAAGAGGAAATCAAATTAGTTCCGTACAACGTTGTTCCTAAAAACGGTGGTACTGACTGTGGTTTCAAAGTCCAAGGCGATAAAATTATGTCTCCAGAAGAAGTTGGAGCCGGCATTTTATCTAAACTAAAAAAAGTAGCTGAAGATTATTTAGGTGCGGAAGTAACTGATGCAGTTATAACCGTTCCGGCTTACTTTAACGATGCTCAACGACAAGCAACTAAAGATGCGGGTAAAATTGCGGGTCTTAATGTTCGTCGTATCATCAATGAACCAACGGCGGCCGCTTTAGCTTACG
>JACMQO010000163.1 GCA_014376935.1 Bdellovibrio sp. | reverse complement strand
GGTATCAGTATCGCGGCGGCAGCAGCTCCGGCTAAAGGCGCGGCTAAACCAGCGACAACCCGTAAGGTGGTTCCTGCGGGACCAAAAGTTTATACGAATCAAACAAACACCGCGATTCGTGCGCAAATTTCATCAGCACTTGGATTGATGAAATCAGGGCAGTACGCTCAAGCGGCGAATGCTTTATTGGTTTTGTCACGACGTGCAGATTTAGCATCTGAACGTCCGCAAATTAAGTACTACTTAGGCCTTTGCTTAATGGAGCTGAATTTAAATCAAGTGGCGTCATTCCAGTTTGTTGATGTTATTAAATCAAACGATCAGAAATGGACGCGACAAGCGATTGAAAAATTACTTGTTGTCACAGACCGCTTAGGTGACGAAACACTTTTAAATTACGCGATTCAAAGAATTGATGTGGCCAGTGTGCCGACTCAAAATCGCGATATGCTTTATTTTCGTTTAGGTGAAATCAAAGAAAAAGCAGGGCTTCATCAAGAGGCGGCAGCTTTATATAGTAAAGTGGGATCACAAAGTCGCTATTACTACAGTGCTGTTTACAACAAAGGTTTAGCGCAAGCCGAAGCAAATCAAACAGACTTGTCGTTACAAAGTTTTCAAACTTTATTAAATGCTCGTCGTGGTGCCAAGATCACAGATACGAATAAAGTGGCCGCGCAAATGGCGATCGCACGCGTTTTATATCAACGTCAAGAATGGGATAAATCGATTGAAGCATACGCAAAAATTCCACGCGATCACGTCATGTGGCACGATGCGATGTTTGAAAAAAGTTGGGCGATGCTTCGTTCGGCGCGGTTTCGTTCAAGCTTAAGTAACTTCCAAACGCTTCATTCGTCGTTCTACGAAGATGCCTACATTCCTGAATCTTTATTACTGCGTTCAATCGTCTACCTTTATATTTGTAAGTATGACGAGATGGAAAAAGTAGTTAGCCTATTTGAATCTCAATACGGCCCTGCGGCCCAAAGAATCAACAGCTTTTTAGCAAGTCGATCGAATGCCGACAGTTATTTTTCTGAAATTCAAAAAATCAATATCATGAAAAATGATTCAGAATCGAAAAAGAAGTTAAACCTTCCGTACAATGTCTTGAAATATATCTCTGAAGAAGGAAACGTTCGTCGTAACTATTCGTACATCAAAAAATTAAATGATGAACGTAAGCTAGTTGACGAAACACCTGCCGTTAAAAATTCGGCGCTTGGTGGTTATGCAACGCGAATCATTAATAATCGTATGAAAAGCACCAAAGAGGCGATTGGCGATATGGCCAAAGCCCACTTACTTAACATGAAAGCCGAGCTTCGTGATTTAAATGAACAAGCTAGTTTCATCCGTTACGAAATGATCAACGGTAAAAAAGAAGTCTTAAAGAAAAAATTAGCGGGTAAAGACTTAAACGAAGTGCAAGTCGATGAAAACCAAGATCGTTCTTTCTATATTCAAAACGGTTACGAATACTATCCGTTCCAAGGTGAATATTGGTTAGATGAAATCGGAAATTATCATTATCTTGGAAAACAAAGTTGCGAGTAATTATGAAAAATACAAAATTAGTCAACGCTCTAGCCAAAAAAGTATTGATTTCGGTCTTGATCGCCGGAACGGTTCAACCCGTTTTTGCTCAGACCCAAGCTAAGAGAAAATTAACCGTCGGTGAAATGCTAAAACGCGCCAAAGAAGATAGCCGCGGCGGTAAAGCTAAGATTTTACAAAAAGGTGACACGGTTGTTCCCGACGCGCAATTCGCTTTTCAGCCAAATCAGCCGAACGTGAATTTAAGCGATGTTAAACCGCCTAAATCATCAGAACTTTTAAGAAACGATACATCCGATCAGGGTGAGTACGAAAAAACATTAGATTCACAAATCACCGAGTTATTTAAATTAACTCAGAAATTTAAAAACAGCTCGAACCGTGGCGAATTATGGTTGCGGTTAGCCGAACTTTACGTTGAAAAAGCCTCTTTGGTCGATGCGCGTAGGCAAGATGAATACGATGCAAAGTTAAAGGCATTTGATGCGAAAAAAACACGTTTGAAGCCGAAGTTAGACACGGCTGAAGCGCGCGAATACAATAAAAAAGCGATTCAACTTTACGAATGGTTTGTACGCGACTACCCAAAAGATTCAAAAGTAAGTCAGGCCTTATTCTTCTTGGGCTACAATTATTTCGAGCTAAATGATCCAAAAAATGGTTCGATGTTTTATACTCGCTTAACAACGGAGTTTCCAACAAGTCCGTTTGTGGGTGAAGCGCATTTTGCTTTAGGTGAATACTATTTTGAAAACGAAAAATGGGCCGACGCTTATAAAGAATACGCCAAACTGATTAAAGATCGTAAACATCGATTAAATACATTCTCTTTGTACAAAAGCGCATGGTGTTTATACCGCATGGGTAAAACAGAACAAGCCATCCAGTACATGGATTTCATTGTTAAATCAGGCAGCGCTCAATCCGAACAGCAAATGGTGGGCGGACGTAAACTGAATTCGTCAAAACTTGAAAATGAAGCCCTACGTGATTTGGTTGTTTTCTTCACCGAACTTGGCGACACGAAACGTGCGGTTAATTACTTCCAAAGCGTAAACGGCAAAGACACACGATCTTATATTGAAAAGCTTGCATACTCATTTGGAATAAAGGGTAATCGCGAGGCTTCAAAAGATGTATTTAAACTTCTTATTAAACAAGAACCTACGGCTAAAAAAGCTTTCGAATATCAATACCAAATCGTGCAGAACTATTTTTACTCTAAAAATTCACCGCAATTTAAAGAAGAACTTTATCGTTGGATTACCGACTACGGTCCAAAATCAACTTGGTATGCAGCGAACCAAGCCGACACGGCTTTAATTCAAAATGCAGTGAAATTACGTGAACAGACTTTACGAAATTACGTCATGCAACAGCATCAAACGGCACAGAATTCAAAAGCCGCTTATTCAAGACAGCTAGCGGGCGATGGCTACAAACTTTATTTCCAAGAGTTTGCAGATACACCACAGGCACCAGATATGCACTTTCTTTACGGTGAACTTCTTTACGACATGAATAAGTTTGACGAAGCATCGACCCAGTATTCGTGGGTCAGCGATAATGCGCCAACCAGCAAGTACGGCGCTAAAGCGTCTCAGAACTTACTATTAGCCATCGAAAAATCTTTACCACCTGACGAAGAACTTCAAAAAAGAACGGGTGATTCAGTCGAACCGATTGCGATGGACCCGCGAGTTGAAAAATTCATTAAGGCGGCCACAGCTTACACGCAACGCTTTCCGAAATCAGATAAAGATGCCGAAATCAAATTCCGTATCGGCCGTCTTTATTACCAGACAAATAATTTCGCACCGGCTGAAACTTTCTTCAAAGAGATCGTAAAAACTCATCCAAAAACGAAATACTCTGAATATTCAGCGAATTTACTTTTAGATATATATAATCTTAAAAAAGATTATGCGGGTCTAGAGAAGATGGGAACTGAGCTTTTGGCGAATGATTCAATATCATCATCAAAGGCAGGTAGCGATATCCGCGGAGTTCTAGAAAAAGCCAGCTTCAAAAAAGCACAAGATTTAGAGTTAGATAAAAAGTATTTAGAATCGGCGACGCAGTTTCAAACTTTTGCGAAGCAAAATCCGAAATCAGAATTGGCATCGATGGCGACATTCAATGCGGCCGTGAATTTTGAGCGTGCGTCTCATAATGGTGATGCGATTCATAATTATCGTAAAATTATGGCTTCAAACGATAAATCATCCGAACAGTTTAAACCAAAAGCTAAAAAGCTTTTGGCGAAACTTTACCAAGATGCAGGCCTATTAGAAGAATCGGCGAAATTATTTAAAGAGTTAGCAAAAGATAATCCGAAAGATCCTTTGCGAGCTAACTATATTTACAATACGGCCGTAATGTATGAAGCCTTAGGTCGTACAACAGATGCCGTGGCAGCCTACACTGAATTCGTTAGCGTGAATAAAAATCAGCGTGAAAATGCGAATACTTTATTTAACTTGGCGCAGATTCAGCGTAAGTCAGGTGCCTCAACGGCGGCGTTACATCGCTATAAAGAAATTGCCGAAGACCCGGCAACTCCATTTGATCGCAAGGTTGAATCTTTATACTGGGTTTACGATATCGGCACAAAGTTAGGGCGTCATAAAGACCCGACCGAGGCCAAATACGAATTATTAAAAGTTCAAGGTCGTGCATTACGTGATAAAAAGTCAGGAAACGCATCATTCATCGCCAAAGTGCGATTTCCAGATGTTGAAAAAACGTATGCAAGTTTGAAAGCCGTTTCTATTCCAGCAAATCCGGCAAAACAAAAAGCAGCGGTGGATAAAAAGTTAGACATCTTAGCTAAATTAACTTCAGAACTTTCTGAGATCATTAAACTAGATTCTCCGGATGAAATCGTCAGCTCATTGAATCTTTTAGGAGAAGCGAACGACCACATGGTTAAGTCGATCTTAAATACGCCGATTCCCGAGAATTTAAAAGAAGAGCAAAGAAAGCAATACCGTGCCGGCCTAGAGCAGATCACGGATAAGTTTTCGAAAAAAGCGACAGAAAGTTTCAAGTTAGCTGTTGATCGTGCTTGGGATCTTGAAGTGTACACGCCTAGTTATAAGAACGCGTTAGCTGAAATGAACAGACGCGATCCGAAAAATTACTATAACAAGGGTGAAATTGGTGCCGAAAGTCGCTTGTTAAATTGGATGGGTGATAAATAATGAAAAAACTAATTCTTTTTTGCTTAAGCTTCTATTTAGTTTCTTGTGCGACTTCATCTGATTCTCCGACGGTAGAAGATGCGGCGGGTTCAAATGGAAGCGAATCAACAGCATCCGCGCCAGAAACAAAATCAGGCACTGAATCGGCTAAAGCGCAAAAGCCTGATGATAAGCCGGCTCCGCCTTCGGTGGCCGTATCGATGTATGCCGCTTTAAATGATGGGATCAAATCTCAGAACGATGATGGCATTCAAAAGGCTGCATCTGAAATTCTAATGCAAAATCCGAAAGACATTCGTGGATTAAATGCATTAGCCGTTTTGAACTATAAAAAAGGTCGTTACGAGGCTGCTCAGTATTTGCTAAATAAAGCTATTGCGGTTAATGGAAACTCATCAGAACTTTTCGGGAATTTAGGCTTAGTTTATTTAGCAAAAAGCGATCGTAAAGAAGCCGTTAAGCAATTTAGAAAAGCTTTGCAAGTAAATCCTCAAGACGCCATCGCGGGTGCTAATTTAGGTTCGATCTACATTCAAGAAAAAGATTATAACAAAGCGTCGCTAGCTTTAGAAGTTCCTGTTAAAAAAGGAATGAAAGATCCAAAAATTTTGACGAACTACGCGATCACGTTGGCCGCAACCGGCAACACAAAAGAAGCCGCGGATATGTACGAAAAAATATTAAAAGATAATGCCAGCAATAAAGAAGCGATGTTGAATTTCGCGATTTTACAAATCGAAGTTCTGCAAAAAAATAAAGAAGGTCTAGACCTTTTGAACAGACTAAAGTTTGTAGGCGCGCCCTTAGAAGCACGTGAAACGATAAAGAGTTTGGAAAACAAGGCAAAAGCTGGTTTACAATAGAAACACGGGGTACCGAGATGAATCTTCTTAGAATGAACGTCATACTGATGGCACTGCTCTTGATGAGTTGGCCATTGTTAACATTTGCACAAGATAACGCGGGTTCGACACAGTTGAGCACGGGCGCCACTATTCCGGTGGGCCCATCAACGGCTACGGTTATCAGAAATAAGTCTGAAAAAAAACAAACTTTAAACTTTGAAGATGAACTTGTTGAAGGTTCAGCGCAAAAGCCCGAGTTATTTTATTTATTTCAAAAAAAGAATGTGAACTACAAAAGATTAATCAAGCTTCGTGAGAATTTTCTGCCCGAAATGCGTAGAACAAGTGAAGACATCCAAAGACTTCGGGGGGGACGTTGAAATCACCGCTGATATTCAGAGTATTTAAGAACGAACAAATTCACCTAGTGAAACAGTTCGTAGACAGAGATCAAATCGTCATCGGTCACGAGGCCGAAGTCGATATCGATTTAGATTCAGGCGAAATTTCGTCGATCCATTGCCTTATCGAAAAACGTGGCGGTCAGTTTTATATTTGCGATTTGGGCTCGGCCCAAGGCACTTATAAAAATGGACAATCTATTTTAGATGAAGCGATCAATTCAGGTGACGAATTCACGGTAGGTCCATTTAGAATCGTATTTTTTATGGGCGCTCCGAAACCAGTTCATACACCGAATGGAAGTTCAGAAATTATTATTGAACCGGTGAAGCCAGTGACAGCGGTGATCGAAACGCCGTTAGCTCCGGTGAATACCCCAGTTGCATTGTCTCCGGCAGAAGCACCGCCCTCTGCGCCGCCGATGTCCCCGCCACCAGCAACTGTTAATCCAGTTACTTCGACGGCGGCCGCACCGGATGCTCCGGCAACAAATGTCGCGCCACCTGATACAGAGCCCGCAGCTGACGACAAGCCTATTAAGCAAAGTCCCCCATTAAGTAAGTTTTTAAAGCCTCTTGATGAACGTGCGGCTGAAGCTTTAGTGAAGCACGCGCCGAAACCTGAAAAACCAAAAATCGAATCAGAAACAATCGTCAGTCAGCCATCGCCACGCGCGCAACAATTTATCAAGCAGCGTAAAGCGAAGGGTTCAAAAACGTTTGCTCCTGAAAGCGAGATTAAAGATCTTCGTGAAATCATCAGACCAGGTAAAGGACAACTTTTAGAAGTTATCGTTTCTTGGGAAGAGCGTATTTTGAATACCTACCATTTCATTCCGAAAGGAATGAAAAAATTAGGAAAAAGATCAGACATCGAAGTACCAGATGGATCAGCTCCGAAAGGCTGGACATTTTTAGATTGCACGCAAAATGTAACGGTTCGTTCAACATCAGAAATGAAAGTTGAAGTGATGCGTGATGGTGTTGCTAAAGAAATTCAAGATCCATCGTATCGTTTACAACAAAACGAATCTGTGTTCGTAACGTTAGTGAATGGTATGAAGTTGATCGTGCGTTATGCCCCGGTACCACCGGTCGTTCTGTTTGAATCTCCGTTAATTTTATCGTCATCAGAATTAACCGGAATTTTAGCGTCATTGATTATTGCTGCCCTAGCCGCGTTAATCGTTTCGGTGATGCGTCCAAAAGCTGTGATTCAAGAAGAAGAAGTACAACGTGTGGCTCAAGTTATTTTTGAAAAACCACCGATACCGATTCCATTGACTCCGCCGCCGCCAACGCCTCCACCACCGGAACCGGTGAAGCCTGTCGTGCAAGAAAAACCGAAACCACCACCAGAGCCTAAAAAGGTTGTCGTGGCCGATAAGCAGGTGGCGCAGAAAACAAAAGGCGATCCAAAATTAGCAGAGCAAAAATCGCAAGCGGCGCAGTCGGCTAGTAAAGCTAGCGAAGTAAAACCGAAAGATTCGAAATTAAAAGCGAAGATGTTTACTTCAACGAAACAAGGCGGCGCAGTTAAAACGGGAAATAATGCAGCGGCCAATGCGCAAAGTAAAGAACCAGATCCAACAAATTCTGGTCTTCTTGCGGCCTTCGGTTCTGGCGGATCACGCAGTAAATTAGATAAAGCCTATAGCGGAACCGGCGAATTATTAGGAGCCGGAGAAAAAGCAACCGGGTCATCTGGATTTAATGAAAATCGCGCGGGCGATGATTTAGGTTCAAAATTTAAAGACACGGGCGCGGGCGGAAAAGGCACGGCCACATCTGGTATTGCGGGCATCGGAACGCAAGGTCGCGGTAGCGGTCAAGCAGCGTACGGCAGCGGAACGGGCTTTGGTTCAAAAGACCAAGTTGCTATTCAGGCCGGTGGAGCCGAAGAAGCTTGGGATGGTACAATCGACCGGGAAGCGGTTCGTCGTGTCGTTCGCTCAGCCTTGACGGCATTTAAATCTTGTTACGAGCGCGAATATAAAAAAGATTCGAAGCTTGAAGGTAAGGTTTATATCGTTTGGGAAATTATTGAAAAGGGCGTAGCGGTGAATGCGCGTGTTGATAAAGCAAAATCAACGATTAATAACTCTGCTGTTGAAGAATGCGTGCGTACAAGATTGTTAGCGTTAAGATTCCCAGAGCCGCCTGCGGGTTCAAAAGCAGAAGTAACCTATCCGTTTATGTTTCAAGGTCAAAAATAATTTAGAAAGTTAAAAAAGTTAATCAAGAGGAGATTTTTATGGAACCAGTCGTGAACACCGAAAATTTAAACCCGATCGTTAGAGCCTTCAGTGAAGGTGGAACGGTCATGTACGTGATCCTTGTGATCGCGGTATTAACAGTTGTGCTTGTTGTGGAAAGATTCATGACGTTAAGAGCGTTACGCGTTGATAAAAAAGATTTTACTGATCAAGTTTTCAGAATGATCATCGGCGGCGATTTACGCCAAGCGATTTCATACTGTGATTCAAAACCAACTCCATTGGGTAACACGATGAAGGCTGGCTTAGTGCAAGCGATGAATAAACGCCCTGACGAAGAAATTCAAGTGGCGATGGATGCATCGGTATTACGTGAAACTCCACGCTTAGAAGGTATGACTTCATTCTTAGCGGTGTTTGGTAATATCGCGGTGTTAGCGGGTCTACTAGGTACAATCTTTGGTATGATCGGTTCATTCCGTGCGGTATCAAAAGCCGATCCAGCAACAAAAGCACAATTACTTTCTGAAGGTATTTCGCATGCCTTAAATTGTACAGGTTTCGGTTTAATGGTTGCGATCACGGCGATTGTTTTCTTCGGATTGTTCCAACATATGATTCAAAAAAGTGAAAATGAAATGATCGAATCAAGCATGAGCTTGATGAATTTAATCGCGGCGAATCGCGATAAAATGAAAGACTAGTTACAAGAGCTAGATAGTAAAATTAATTAATGCATTTATGATTTGGAGAACGAAATGGCTCATATAGAATCAGGTGGAAAAGGCCGAAGCACGAACACGGAACTGAATTTAGTTCCGGTGATCGATTTGATGTCAGTGCTGATTACTTTCCTCTTAATATCAGCAGTCTGGACGCAAGTTTCTATGATTCAGTTAGGAGCCTCATTCGCGTCTCCAAGAGATCCTGAACAAAAAGAATTAAAACCACCTCCGTTAGAAGACGTGGTTTTGAAACTTGAAATTCGCGGGACAGGATATGTGTTGTTCGTGGGTAAAGACGTGCGTCCAATTCCGATGGTGAAAGGCGCTTACGATAACGAAGCGTTAGAAGCGGATCTTAAGAAAATTAAACAATTGTACCCAGATAAAGCCGGCGTAAAAATGGCGATTTCTGACGATATTCTTTATGAAGTTGTTGTCGGAGCAATGGATGTGGGCTTACGCGCTGGATTTTCTCCAGAGCTTTTAACTGGAGGACCAAACTAATGGCAATCTACCGCCCGGGCGAAAGACACAGAACGCATAATATTTTAAAACGCCGCAAAGGTAAGCGCGGAGTTACCGCGATTTTATCGTTAACGGCGATGGTGGATATGTTCACCGTTCTAGTTATTTTCCTTCTACAAAATTACAATACAACAGGCGAAGTTTTGTTTATTCCTAAAGAGGTTATACTTCCAAAAGCCAACCGCGTTGCGGATTTAAAACCTTCGGTTGTGGTGACAGTTTCAGCTAAAGAAATTTTCGTTGAAGACAAAGTGATCGCTACATTTGATCAAGTCAAAGCCGCGACGGATTGGGTTGTGCCTGCACTTCGGGATCAAGTGCGTGTGTTGCTCGAGAAAGCAAAAGCAGAGCAGGATGCTAAAATACAGAACAAAGTGAAGAGCGTCGTCGATAAAACTTTAGGTAACGAAGAGATCGATCCTAACGCTTGGAGGAAAGTAACCCTGCAAGCTGATAAAGCGATTGATTATCTGACATTAAAAAAGATAATGTATTCAGTCTATGAAGCAGGCGGCGGTCCCATTAATTTCGCAGTCGTAAAAGATGTACAAAAAGATGCGACTACGGATTCCAAAACTCAATAAATACACTCTACTTTTTGCCTTACTGGTGGTCTTCATCTTTTTGGAGCTCCTGTTTGTATCTCCACGTCTTCTTGAAAAGAAATCGGACGACGTGAATCAAATTGAATATCAAAAATTACAAGCGATGGCGCAAAATCAGAAAAAAGACGCTGTCGAACAAAAAATGTTGGGCGTTCATTTAGTTGAAAACGACGAAAATAAAAAAGGCTGGGAGCTTTTTGCTTCTGAAGCCTCGGGCACATCCGATTCACAATGGGTTCTAAAAAAAGTCAAAGTCGAATTTTTTTCAAATGATAATTCAAGTTACACCGTCATGGGTGAAGTCGGCGAAATCGATGGCGCGACTCGTGATATGATTATTCGTGGTGACGTTCTAACAACCAGCACGAATGGTTACCAATTCAGAACCGATTCTTTACGTTACAGCGCTAAAGAAAAAATGATGCGCAGTAGTGACGCCGTTTACATGGAAGGCCCGCCCGATAAAAAAGGCGCCGGTTTCAAATTAAATGGTGTCGGTCTTGAAGTTGATATCAAGACAGATAAAATGAGAATTTTAAATTCCATCGAAGCTGAAAAAGTGATTGATGGAAAACAGTTTAATTTGACCTCGAACAACGCTGAGTTTTCGAATAAAACACAAGAGGCCTTGTTTAATGGCGCTGTTCGTATGAAGTTAGGTGACAGCCATATTGAAGCGCCGACGGCCAAATTTTATTACTCGGGTGTGCAAAAAACTTTGGACCGAATCGTTCTATCGGGCGGCGTGAAGTTGACTGATAAAGATAAGATTGCGACGTGCCGCGAACTTGAAATCAACTTACCCGAAGATAAAATGACATTGCGTGGCCAACCCAAGGTGCAGCAGGGCGATGATGAAATTAATGGTAATGAAATCGTCTTCCTTGATGGGGGCAAAAAAGTTAAGATCAACCAGGTCAACTTGACAGGTAAGCCAAAAAAATAGGAAGTATAGATAACCACTATGACGACTCATAAATTAAGTATCACAAAAATTTCGAAGCAGTTTAAAGGACGAAAGGTCGTTCAAGAGGCTTCTTTTGAAGTTGAGTCGGGGCAAGTCGTCGGCTTATTGGGTCCGAATGGCGCCGGAAAAACCACCTCATTTTATATGGTCGTTGGTCTGGTGAAACCAGAAACCGGCGATATTTATTTAGATCAACTCAATATCACTGATTTCCCTATGTATAAGCGGGCGCGTGCGGGATTAAGTTATTTAGCCCAAGAGCCCAGTATTTTTCGTAAACTAACGGTCGAAGAAAATATTCAAGTGGCTTTAGAAGCCCACGGCTATAGTTCGCAAGAGCGTCGCGAACGACTAGAAAGTTTACTGCAAGATTTTCGAATTAATCATATTCGTGCCTCGAACGGTTTTGCATTATCGGGCGGTGAGCGTCGCCGTGTTGAAATCGCGCGGGCCTTAGCCGGCAATCCAAAATTTTTATTACTAGATGAACCTTTTGCGGGAATCGATCCGATCGCCGTGGGTGATATTCAAAATATTATCCGCGAACTTAAGGCCAAAGGTATAGGAGTTTTGATCACGGATCACAACGTGCGTGAGACTTTAGGCATTTGCGATTATGCTTATATACTGAAGGAAGGGCAGATTCAGGTTCAAGGAACTCCACAAGAGGTCGCTGGTTCCGAATTAGCTCGTAAGTTCTATTTAGGCGAAAACTTTAGATTATAGTTTTTTAAACGTAATATTTAACTAAGTTAATTTTAATGATGTGTAACAAGTCTTCGGGACTGGGAAACTAAGAATGGCACTTAAACAGACGATGAATTTAAGTCAAAATTTGGTGATCACACCCCAGTTGCAACAGGCGATTAAGCTTTTGCAATTGTCTCGGCTTGAACTTGAATCGCAAGTGCGTAGCGAAATCGAAGAAAACCCAATCTTAGAAGAAGCTGAAGTTTTAAAAGAAGAAGACTTTCAAAGAACCAAAGAAGCTGAATTACAGACACAAGACAATACACAGTTAGAAACGTCAGCGGCTGATAACATTCAAGATCCACAGCGCCAAGACGAATTTGAATGGGAATCTTATTTAGAAACTCAGCATAAAGCGCCGCGTGAAGCTTCGCACGGTAACGAAGAAATCATGAACTATGAAAACGTGATTTCAACGACACAAACGTTGCACGATCACCTTTACTGGCAAATTAAAATGACTGGCTTTTCTGATGACGAAGAGCAAGCGGCCGATGCACTTATTTCTCATATTGATGACGACGGTTATTTAAAAGTACCGCTGGCACAAATTTCTGAAGAAGAAAAAATCGATGTGGGACTGTTAGAAGATACTTTAAGTTTAATTCACCAGTTCGATCCACCAGGGGTCGGCGCCCGTGATTTAAAAGAGTGCTTATTAATTCAAGCTCAACTTTTAGAAGAAGACACGAATGATCTTGTTCAACTTATTTCGAATCATTTAAAAGATTTAGAAAAAAAGAATTACGAAGCGATTGCAAAGGCAATGAACCGTTCGATGGAAGTCATCATCGATATGTGTAAAATTATCTACGCTATGGAACCTAAACCAGGTCGTAGTTACGCCGGTAACGATACTCAGTTCGTAACTCCAGACGTTTACGTTTATAAAGTGGGCGACGATTACGTTGTTTCATTAAACGAAGATGGCTTACCTAAATTGAAAATTTCAAATTTCTATAAGAATATGCTTAAAGGGGGCGCCAACCCAACGGGTGACAAAGTTGCTTCTGAATATATTCAAGAAAAGTTAAAATCAGCAGTGTGGTTAATTAAATCAATTCACCAACGTCAGCGCACTATTTTTAAAGTCAGTGACAGTATCGTTAAACACCAAAAAGAGTTTTTCGAAAAAGGCGCGGGCTTTTTAAAACCAATGGTTTTACGTGATATCGCCAACGATATCGGCATGCATGAATCAACAGTCAGTCGTGTAACGACATCAAAATACATGCACACGCCCCAAGGTATTTACGAATTAAAGTACTTCTTCAATTCAGGCATTAACTCGTCTGACGGTGGAGACGCCTTAGCGTCAGAATCAGTTAAATTGAAATTAAAAGAAATCGTTTCTAAAGAAGACCCTAAGAAACCATTATCTGATCAAAAACTGGTCGAATTGCTTCGTAAAGAGGGTATTGATATTGCTCGCCGAACGGTCGCTAAGTACCGTGACGTGCTTAAAATCCTTCCTTCAAGTCAGCGTAAAAAATACTTCTAGATTTCGAAAATAACTACTTCAAAAATGGGCCATTCCTAGATAAGGTCTGGCCATGAATTACAAAGAATTAATCCGCGAAGTTCCTGATTTTCCAATTGCTGGCGTGCTTTTCCGTGACGTATCACCGTTACTGCAAAATGCTGAAGCCTTTTCACAAATGGCCCTCGATTTCGAAAAAATCATCGATATCAAAAACGTCGATTTATTTGTCGGTATCGAATCGCGCGGATTTATTTTCGCAGCCTTAATGGCCGCAAAATTCAACAAAGGTTTTCTACCTTTAAGAAAAGCCGGAAAACTACCGCAACCTGTCTTAGCCGAAAGTTACGATCTAGAGTACGGTCAAGCCACACTTGAAATTGCTCCAGCGGCTAAGAAGCAAAGAGTCGTCGTGTGTGATGATGTTTTAGCAACGGGCGGAACACTAAAGGCGTCAGTTTCTTTATGCGAACGCGCGGGTTATGAGGTTGTCGATTTAATGGTGTTAATTAATTTAACCTTCTTAAATAAAATGACCCATAAAAATCAACCCGTGAAATCTTTAATTCAATATTAATTCAGTATCAGCAAAGGGCCCGACGTGACCAAAGTCGCCAGCCTTAAATCACGTCCTGTATAAAAGTTCGTACATTTACTCTAAGATTTGGATTGTTACGTAAGAATTCAAAATTTGGAGAGTGCATGAGATTAAAAATCGCCATCGGTTTTGCTTTAGTATCGGCTGCGGCCTTCGTTACAACATCGTGTTTGTCACCAGGCAAAGTCAGAACGCCAACGTCAGCTGAATACTCAGATCAACAAGTTCAAACTTTACTTCAAGATGAATTTTCAAAAGATGGCTACGACCATTCTTTAAAACGCGATTTTGGCGGTGGAAAAATTTCTGATGATCAGGCCGTGCAAGAGCTTGCCGGGCGCACTATCTGGTTTAAATCAGCTCCGAATGAAAGACATCACACTTACATTTTTCCGCAAAAAGTGGGCGTCGGAATCGATTGGAATCAAGCCATGGATGCAGATCTTCATGACCAACGTTTCCAAACGTGGGGCTTAATTAACGATCCCGACTGTTGTACACCCGGTGTAAATTGTGAACAAAAGAATATGCGATATAAAGGTCGCGCGGTCACAAAAGTTGATACTTATGGTTGGGATTACTGCCGCGGTGACGAAGATCTTCTAGCATCCTTAATGAACAAAACGCCTTACCGGGATCCGGCTTGTGATGACCCAATCATTAAAGCCGCTGACGGTTTAGATTCGAAAGTGCGTGAAAATCGTTGCGAATTAGCTTTCGGTACGTCAACCGGCGCAGTTGGATATCGTAAATATCCAAACCCCAAATTCAATGCCGCTCGATGGGCAAAAGTCGGTGGATATAAAGGTTACAGCGAACAAATGATTAAAGAGGGAATTAATATTTCGATTCAACCTCCGTTCCGCGTTGCAATGGCGTGTGCCAGTTGTCATGCGGCGTTTGACCCCTTGAATCCACCCAAAGATTTAAATAATCCATCATGGGCGAATATTAAAGGTGAAACCGGTAATCAATATTTAAATGTTTCAAAGTTAATGGCCAACGGAATGAAAGGCAGCGCGATCGAAACGCAGCTTTTTACTCACGTGCGTCCGGGCGTTGTTGATACGTCGGCGGTGCCTCATGATTTTATTAATAATCCCGGAACGATGAATGCGATCATTAACTTTCCGGTTCGGCCTACGTTTAACGAAAATGTCGTACGGTGGTTTCAAGTTGATTCATGTAATTTAAGTGATCTGATCAATTGTCAAAAAGTGGCCTATAAAAATGAAGCCGGGCAAGTGGCAGGATATAAATTCTGGCACCGCGAACAGCGCCAAATGCAAGTGCCGCACATATTAAAAGGTGGCGAAGACAGTGTTGGTTTTGATTTAGCCGTTCAACGTGTTTACGTGAATATCGGAATGTGTTCAGAGCAGTGTTGGTCAAATCATTTAACAAATTTACGCGATATCGATTCGACCTCACGCAGTTACGGAGAATCTCCGTTTAATATTGCTCAGTGCCGCGAACAATGCGCAAGCTTTCGGGCCAACGAAGACCGCGTCGGAAATATTTTCTCGTATTTAGCATCACGTCGCCCGACGGATTTAAAAAATGGATTACAATCTGTTCAATATCAAGGAACAGATCAGCCCGTCGTTCCGCAAAGTCCGAATAAAGCGTTAGTCGATGCCAAATTTAAAGAGTTTCTAGAGGGCCGCTACGGCGCCGGAAGTTTAGAGCGCGGTCGCCAAATTTTTGCGAATAACTGCGCGCAATGCCACTCTTCTCAAAATAACAACTCAAAAGAAAATTTAAGTGCGAACGAAAATAATTTCGCGAACGTGAACTTCTTTGCGACGAAAACGTTAGACACGGGCGAAGTCATCCGTGCCGATTGGTTAGGTAATGATAAATCAACACCTGTGGCCGAGGTGGGAACTTACAAATGCCGGGCATTACATACGAATCATAAATTAGGTCAAGTTTGGCAAGATTTTAGCTCAAGCACCTATAAAAATTTACCGTCAACAACCGAAGATTCGTTTGAAAAACCAGTGACGGGTGGTCCGGGCTATTACCGAAATATTTCGCTATTAAATGTTTGGGCGCACGCGCCGTTTATGCACAATAACGGAATCGGTCCTGAAATTTGTGGCAACGTCGAGCCAAAACACCAAGTATTAACAACGTCAGTTGAAGGCCGTCAATTAAGCGGAACAAAATACAAATGTGATTTAAATTACGATCCTTCAGTGATGGGTCGATTAAAATTGTACGAGCTTTCAATGGATGAGCTTTTAACGCCAGAAAATGCGCGTCGTAAAAAAATTGTTCGTATCGATGAGGCCATTAAATTTCCATTAGGATTTAATGATATGTATTTAGAATTCCCACCGGGAATTCCTTTAAATACGATCGCAAATTTTGACTTAAAAGCCTTTCTCTACGATTTTACTTACGCGGCTTCTTATTTAGATTCAAATAACCAGGCGACGTTTGATCAGTTTTGGGCGAAAAAATTTGCAGACAATCCCGCTAAAGCTAAAGAGCTGGGCGCAGCCGTGCAAACAATCGTTAACTACTTCAAAGATGTTAACGGCGTCCTTAGTTTTATTCGCCAAGGTAAAGCGCAAAGTATTGAAAGTTTAAAAGTGATCGCCAAGTATTACCGAACATGTGACGCCAAAGATGAAGTTGAAAATGCGGGTCATAATTTTAAAACAGATTTGTCAGCCGCCGACAAAAATTCACTTAAAGCCTTTATGGCGACGTTTTAGGAAGGAATCTGTCTATGATTAATTTAAAATATATCATCTTAGCCTCTTTATTATCGAGCCCAACATTTGCGGCGTATGAATTCAAAGTCGTTAGTCGCCCCGTCGGAACAACGGCTTTAACGTTTATGAAAAATGCAAACGTCGATGAAAAGTACTACAATCAGTTGATCGATTACGCTCAATTAGAAAAAATGGCACCGCTGTCAACGGCGGCGCTAGCCAACGTTCAGCCTGACGACTTACGTTCGTTAACCATAGAAGAGTTCAATCAACTGTACGCCCGTTTAAGTGCGGGTCCGATGCCATTGGGTGACTACAGTGGTTATATTTTGCAAAAGCCGCCGGTCTTTAATGCCATTAAAAAAAGAATTTTAAAACAGGCTAGTTTGTTTCCTGGCTTTACTTCGGCCATGCAAGTTTTTACAAGTACATTGGGACGATCTCCAGAAGACGCATTGTTTGAATTCGTCTGGAAAGGCAAAAGATTTTTTCCAAAAGACAATTTAGATCAAATCGAAACCCGCACAAGTTTTAATTTAGTTAGTGCCGGGGCTTCGAAATTTACTCCGGACTGGATTTCGAACAAAATTCCTGCAGGTTTAGGTAAATCATTTATCTGGGCTGCAGACAAAACTAGTTTTTTAGGACTTCCGATGCATGTTTATTGCGGCATCAGCCAGGTTGATACACGCCGTGAATCAATCATCACGGACGGGTCGTACGGAGATGATTTTTCAAGTTATCTAAAATACACCGACGAAATTGTGACTCGAAAAGGGTTAAATATCACCGAAGAGTACCGCATGGTTCGTCCTGGTCTTTATATTGGTAAAGCCTATTCGAACAAATTATTTTTATTCAACGTGGCTTTAGAAATTTCTGGCGATACGCCTTCAAATCAAACAGTGGGTTCATGCTTCGACGGCAAAACCACAAGATAGGAATTATCTTTCTTATTTTAGGCTCGTTTGTGACTGGATTACTTATGATTCAGTCCTTTGGCTTTTTGGATCGCGATTTAAATCGTGCTCCGGCAGCGGCCAGTGATTGGACCCAAGTTGACTTCGATCACGCGACTGCCGCGGTCTCATTATCTGAATTTCAAAACTCGAAGCCGACGGTGGGTCGGTCCTACTTCGATATGATCTTTTCTAAAAAAGATGCTAGTGGTATGACTTACGATATTCCTTATCCGTTTAATAAAATCATCGCCAAGCTTGAAGATTACAATGGACAAAAAGTAAGTCTGTCAGATTCATCAGGTCCGAAAGTTGTGATCTTTCCGATGGGAAGGTCACTACAAAGAAATGCGGCCGTGGCCGGATTAAATCAGGCATTTTCTTTCGACCCGTATTTTCGTTTTCCACGGGTGGTTGTGGGTATCGATGAAGAGCCAAAATATGACAATGCGGTTTTACTGAATTTAAAAAATAAATTTTACATCGGTTTCAACGAGCGCGCTGAAATATTAGAAGTGATCAGTTACAACGAAGAATCAGGCCGTTTTGAATATCAGTTGGTTCACGATTACGCATCTGGAAAAGCACCAAAAGCCAGTTACGCGAATCGATCATTGTGTTTAAGTTGCCACCAAAATCAAACGCCTATTTTTTCTCGTGGGCCGTGGAGTGAAAGTAACGCGAATCCGCAAATGTCTGACGAATTAAAAAAGAAATTAGATGCCTCGTTCGGGTTAATCACTTGCGGGCCGAATAATGATCAAAGTTACTGTTACAAAGACGGAAAGTTTCCGCAGTATTTCGGGGCGCCGATTAAAATCGATCAAAGTATCTCTTACAAATTTGATACGTCGACCGATGAAGCGAACTTAACCCACGCTTATCAAAAAGGGTGGAAAGAGCTTTGTTCGGATCCTGCCTGCCGATTAAGTTTATTAGAAGCCATTCTACTTTACCGGTTTTCGTCATTCGACGGAATCATCCCAGATACGGGTATGAAAATGATGCTCTTGCAGATTGATCAAAATTGGAAAGCAAAATATCCGGGCGGGCTTTCAATCGCAAGCCCTAATATTCCAAATCGTGATCCGATGAAAGATATCGCAACTCCTTCAACCGTCAGCGCCGGATCATTATCAACCGTAAAAAGCTTAGATCAACAAACGGTCCAACAGCTTTTAACACAAAGTCGTATTCCAACCGAATTTGAACCGTTACTGCCAAGAAAGCCATTAGATATATGGAAAGACAGTGGTTTTGATTCTCATCAAACAAATCGTTTATTAAAAGGTTTAGCGAACGAATTTACGCTGACCGATATTAAAATGTTTGATCAGTGGTTAGCAAAAAATAAATCGCCTGATCAGGTTATTGCTGAAGTCACGAGTCAGTGTCAAATTGATCAGGTTGGTAAAGACGTCGCGTTGACGTGCGCGGGGCCAGCAACAGATGGTTTTTCTTTCGATGCTTACATTCCAAATTCAACCATGGGGCAAGTCTCTCAACTTTCAATAACGACCTCAAAACTGAATTGTGATCCAGTCGCGACTCAAATGGATCAGAATCGTTACTCAGGAAAAAGCTGCCCACAGTTTACTGATCTAAACGTTACCTTCACAAAAATAAATCCGAATACCGCAGTTCTTGTGTTTCACCGACCCGGTGGACTGAATTTAAGAACACTTCATGGATTCTACATCGCCGAAGCCACGGTTGATTTAACCACCAAGCAAGCGCGCTTAAAAATTTACAATCAGTCTCAAGTTATAAAATCTGTTTTAAGTCAGACTCAAAAAGAACTTTTTAAAACCGAAACTTTTAGCCGATTCCAAATCATGACGACGTTAATGAAGTTTGCGCAGGTTCAAGGGATGCGCTTGCAAAACGGCGATATGACCGGTCTTGAAATGCGTGTCGAAGGCGATGTTTCTGTGAATGATCTGACCAGCTCGATGTCTGGTTTTGATATCATGAAAAATACGTGTGCGAAGTGCCATCAAAATAACGAAGGCGTTCCACCCAATTTTATGGGTTTGCCGATTGTTAAAACAACTGACTATGATCAGTGTCGCCGCATTGAACAGTGCGCCCCACGGCTAATTTACCGTCTCAAAATGCGTAATTGCAATCAGACTGATTTTCAAAAAAAGAAGAATCCAATGCCGCCCGATTTCTTTTTACAAAATATCCATATGCCCAAAGATATTTGGATGAAGGGCTACGCAGCGAAGGTTTTAACTTACTTAATGAGTTTAATCAGCGAAGCCGATGTGGCCAAAGTGCTGACCTCGCATGGCATGGCCGCTAACGATGCGATGGTTGCTGCGCAAGATATTTTACGCAGCGAGTGCCCGAATTCAAATTCGGTCATTTATGATCAATTACCAAAATGTGAATTTAATGAATTTAAAAATTTAACCCGTTGTCACTAAAGATCAGGAGATTTGAAATGAAAAAGAAAAATCTAAATCGTAGAAAATTTATTCAAGGTTCAGCCACCGCGGCGGTGGGCGTGGCCGCGATGACCAGCTGCTCTTCTTTTACAAAGTTATCTAGTGAAAGAAATCCGTCGGCTTATGATGTTCAAGTTAATGAATCCGATAAATTTGATTTCATTATCGTGGGCTCTGGGGCGGGCGGCGGGCCTTTGGCCTGCGGATTAGCCAGAAATGGTTTTACGGTTTTACTTTTAGAAGCTGGCGGTACGCCGTCACGTTCTGATGACAATTCAGATACGAACCGCCTTTCAAAGACTCCGGTCTTTAATGCTAAAGCCAGCGATGATGCCCTATTAAATTGGTCTTACTTTGTGGATCGTTACGAAAAAGATGGATCCGGATCCGCATTTGAAAAGTTGAATTCCAAATTTCAACAAATGACGAGTTCGACGCCAGCGGGTGTTTATTACCCACGCGCTTCAGGCTTAGGTGGATGTACACGCGTGAACGCTTTGATCAGCCTTTATCCTGATCACCAAGATTGGGATCACATCGCAAAGCAAACAAACGACGGAACATGGAAGTCGGGCGAAATGCGTCGTATCTACGATGGGATGCAAAAACAAAATGACGGCTGGTTAAATTTATCTCAGGCCAGTCCTTTAACGTTATTTAAAGATCGTTTCTTAACCGAGATGGCGATCGCGGCGTTACAAGCTAACGGTTCTTTGCCTTATCAAGGCGTCGCGAAAGAAGCCTACACAAAAATAGTGAAAGAAAGATTCAACTACGAACTTAATCCAAATCACGTAGGCTACGTTAACAACAAAGGTAACGGAGTTTTCAACATTCCATTTAATGCCACCGACGGAGTTCGAAAGGGTGTGCGCGAATACATCATGGAAACCGAAGCCCAATATCCAAAAAATCTTTTAATTAAAAAAGAATCTTTATGCACAAAAGTTTTATTCGACGGAAATAACAAAACAAAAGTGATCGGTATTGAATTCATAGAAGGCGCCCACGCGTACAAAGCGGACGTCTTAAATCAAAGCCAATCAAAGCGCAGCTACATGAAGAAAAAAGCTTTCGCGGCGAAAGAAGTTATTTTAGCCAGCGGTGCTTTCAGTACGCCTCAGCTTATGATGCTATCAGGTTTGGGGCCGCAGGCCGAGCTTGAGCGTTTAAAAATTCCGATGGTTAAAAACATTCCGGGTGTTGGTAAAAACTTACAAGATCGCTACGAAGTAACCGTGGTCAGCGAACTTCACGAACCACTTTCAGTTTTAAAAGACTGTACTTTTGCGAAGGATAATAATTTTGACGCCGACCCGTGTTGGAACGAATATAAAAAAGATCCAAAAGGCCATTTGTATGGAACAAACGGGGTAGCGCTTTCGCTGATTCGTAAATCAAGTTCATCGCAACCTACGCCAGATTTAGCGATCTTTGGATTGCCGGGTTATTTTAAAGGGTACTATCCAGGCTATTCAAAAGATACAACGCCAAAAAACTCGAACGACCCATCGTATTTCACGTGGGCTATTTTAAAAGGTCATACGAAAAATCACGCGGGTGAAGTGAAATTAAGATCGACGGATCCGCAAGATACGCCAGATATTAATTTTAAATATTTTCATGACGACGGAAAAGGAAGTGCCGCTGAAGATTTAAGCGCGGTACTTGAAGGTTTAAAAATCGCGCGTAAAATTAACAGCACGATCGGCGCGAAATACTTTAAACCTGAAATTTACCCGGGCATTACGGCTGATAACGATGCCGTTCTGAAATCATGGATCAAGCGTGAAGCGTGGGGACATCACGCATCGTGTACGAACAAAATGGGATTAGCGTCAGACCCGATGGCGGTTGTTGACAGCAATTTCAAAGTTCACGGCGTGCAAGGCTTGCGTATCGTGGATGCTTCGGTTTATCCGGATATTCCTGGGTTATTTATTATGCTGCCGACATTGATGATTTCAGAAAAAGCCAAGAACGCGATACTTCAAGAGTACGGTAAAAGCCAAGAAAGGTACGAGTACCCAGAGCCAAGGCCAGATCAAGCCATTTAGTTTATTTTTTCAAATTGAGTTAAACAAAAAGCCCTTTTCAGATAAGACTCTGTTAAGGGCTTTTTTGAACCAATAACGATGGTCGTTGTCATTACGCTATTTTGCGGATTAGCAAAGGCAAAGTTACAAAAATTGTCGAATAACTTTTCACAGCAATTCTTATTCTAAGACTTAATTATCATGTGAAATAAATATTTTAAAAACCACCTCAACGTAGGTCTAGCCAAAGCCGATAGGTAAAGTACAGAGCCCAATCACAAAAGCTCGGGCAGTCTGACAATAGGGTCGGATGCAAACAGAGGAAACGTCATGAAGTCTAATTATACATTCAAGCACTTGGACCACTCAGAATCGTTAGTCAAATACACGAACGAGAAGCTGAATGAGATCGGCCAGTTTTTACTTAAAGGTGGTAATTGCAGTGTGTACTACTCTAAAGACCAGCATCAATTTCAAGTTGAAGTCAGCATTAACACCAAGCAGAAATTTTTCAAAGCCACAGCTTCAGCCGTGGATATCTACGTTGCAGTTGACCTTGTTGCCGACAAACTAGAAAGACAATTCTTAAAAATAAAAGACATTTACACGAACCACAAAAAATTCGACCTTTCAAAAGAAGGCCGCTTAAACGATATCAACGAGCAATTAGAACTGCAACCGAAGTGGAAAAAAGCAAGCTAACCTTGCGGTCAGCATAAATTTATAAACTTGAAAAACGAGTCTGTAGAGGCT
>JACMQO010000020.1 GCA_014376935.1 Bdellovibrio sp. | reverse complement strand
CTGTTCAGCCTGCTTTAAAAATCCACTGCGAACACGCTGATGAAAATCGTCCGCTTCCGATTCGATACGGTCTTCAGCCCCACCGATTTCGCCAACGCGTGTTTGGCGACGCGATTTAGATTCGCCGACAGAAAGGTCTAATAAAATTTGTAAATGGGGTTTTAACGAATCGGTCGCAAACGTATTAAGCCAATCGACTTGATCGCGTGAAATATTACGCCCACCTGATTGAAATGCCACTGAGCTTGCCGTGAAACGATCACACAGAACCCATTTTTTGCTTTGAAGTGCTGGGCGAATGATTTGATCCACATGCTGAGATCGGCTGGCTTCATACATCAACAATTCGGTTCTGGGGCTTGGGGGTACTTTCGATTTTTCTAAGATCAGATTTCGCAACTGATCGCCCAGAGGCGTTCCACCGGGTTCACGGGTTTTAATAAACGGAATCTTTTGACCCGCTAAATGCTCTTCAAGCTGCTTCATCAATGATGACTTGCCCGAACCGTCTAAACCTTCAAACACTAAAAAAATCATGCGGTTAGGTATCTCGCAAAGGGCTGTTTTTGTCACCATTAAACGGTGCGACAAAATAAGAATAACTCATCTAGCGCTGGACTGCCGCTTAGCGACCAGATAATTTACCTTTTCTGTTCGAAGAAATTTAGATTCTTAAGGAGAGTCCGCATATGATGACACTTTTAGCCATTATTCACATTATTGCCTGCCTTGGTTTAATCGTTCTTGTTTTGTTACAAGATTCAAAAGGTGGCGGCGTATTCACTTCTCAAGCAACTTCAACTTCAGTTTTAGGAGCCGGCGGAGCCAATTCTTTAGCACAAACAATGACTAAAGTACTTGCGGGCGTTTTTGCTTTAACTTGTATCGGGTTATCGATCCTTTCAGCTCGTAGCGAAAGATCAGTTGTTGATACTATGCCGGCTGCGGCCGCTCAGCAAATTCCTTTAACAACATCACAACTTCCTGGAACACCGACGACTCCTAAATCTCAAACTGAAACTGTTCCGGTTGCAAATCCTCCAGCGGCGGCAACAGCTGCTCCGGCGACTGCAACTCCAGAGAAAAAATAGATAATGAAATTAAAAGCTTGGTTGGTTCCCGCACTTATCGCTGTGGGAGTTCTACTGATTTTCTTTTCGACCTTTCTAACAAAGTCTTCAAGTCGTAAATCCGTTTCCGATTCTGATCTAGCTTTTCTAAATGAAAAGACTGGATCCGTGACCGTGCAAAATTACGAAATGCCTGAACCGATTCAATTAAAAACAAATTTTTCGCTGCATCCAAAAGACGTCATTAAGACTGATGCTAATTCGGATGCATTGATTCAGTTTAATAACGAAGGACAACTTCGTTTAGCTGAAAACACAGAAATTCTTTTAGATTTACTAGATAGCCAAGCACCCGTAGTGATCGTTAAAAGTGGCGAAGTTTTCGTTGAAAAATTTGGCGCAAAACCTTCTTTTTGGATTCGTAAAGACGGACAGTCTTTAAGCGCGGTTGATTTTGCCTTAGCGGATAAAAAAAATGCTCCTAAATTAAAAGATCCAATTCCTAATAAGTTAGCCAATGAAACGCTTTCGCAAAACGATATCGAAGTCAATATGGCGGCCCGTAAGAATGATTTTTTTAAATGTTACGGTCAAACGTTACAACGAAATTTAGCAGCGCGTGGCTCTGTTCTTGTGGCATTTACGATTGAAAAAAACGGACAAACTTCTAAAATTGAAATCTCTAAATCTGATATTCAGGATAACACTTTTAAATCCTGCTTGATGGAAGTTGTAGCCCGCACGCAATTTAAAAGTTTCACGGGCTCTCCGATCAGTACGGTCTTTCCTTTAAAATTCGAATAATTCTTTATCTTCATCAGCCGTCGTCCACGGCCCCTGACTAGCGGTAATCGTTAAAGTAATCAATATGTTTTGGAATCCACGGCTCAAACAAACCATCAAGTTCGTAGACGCGGCCACTATCGATAATTTTTTCTTTTAACGGTTCAACTTTTGTTGACCAAGATAAAGGAATCATTTTCTTTTCGATGAAATAATTCTTTAACATTTCAAAGCTGCACAGACCCAAAATCCGACGACGAATCATCTCTTCAAAACACACGATCAGCTGATCATATGTAAAATTGTATTTTCTGTTTAAATCTTCGATGATATTGCCTAGTTCTTCAAGCGATAGTCGTTGATCTTGCACAAGATCTAAGGCCACTTGAAACGTATTTGAGGTTGGCATCGTTCGACGACCAAACTTTAAATAGTATTCAGGATCGGTATCGGTCGCTAGATTGATATAGATTTTTTCAACTGGATCTTGAATTGGAATCAAAGCCTGCAATCGTAAAATCTCGTCGATTTGCGAATCTGATACCCCGAAATCTTCTAACATTTCTGTTAACTGAACTTCGGTTTGTCGGCGGGCGCAGATATCTGAAAATAAATTATAGATGATGGCATCTGATTCTGAATCATCACCAAAGCAAATCATTCGTACATTGTCTGATAGGCGCGCGCGTAGCTGTAGTAACGATTGGACCTTGTAGCCGACTTGTTTTTTTAAAAATAAAAACCTTTTCGGAACAAGATTCTTTAAATTGTCTTTATAGAACATGCCGATGGGCTTGATGTTATCCAACAAAAATTTTTCGTAAATTTTCGACTCCATCTGCGGGGGTGATGCCGATACAAAAAAAATAGGAAAGTCTTTCTCGTTAAAGTTTTTCTTACGGTAACGATCTAGGCTACGAATCAAGCTGCGCGTGCCTGGAACATTTTTTTTAGTAAAGGCCTTTTCGAAAATAGTCCGAAAAAGTCCTACGAACGAATCAATTGATGTATCTAAATAAGTTTTATCTAGATCCCAAACGTAAACCTCGGCGCTACTTTCAATCTGTGCGTCTTTTTCGTAGTCGAAGTAAACGACATCTAAAGTTGAATTTGAACGTTGTTTCCAGTGAAGCATGAACTCAGTTTAAGCTAAAATTTATTTTTTTGCCAAAAGAAAGCGATGGTTTTTAGATTCTGTCTGAATGACGATACACGTCCTGGACGTATCGCCTGTAGATTCGCAAATTAGACGAAATCTTTGGTTCGAATTGAAGCTTTCGGAAACTCGATCCAGTCTTCATACGGCGGAAAATCAACCGGCTTCTTTTCAGTAAGACCCTTGTATTTAAGAAAGCCCGTTAAGGCGCACATAAAGGCGTCAAACGCATGGCTATTTTCAATCATCTGCTTCATGTCTTGATGATAGATAAATGTTAAATTGCGCTCGCTCATAGCGTGCAGGAACAGTCGTCTTGATTCGTCGCCGCCAAAGGCTGCGCGGTGATGCCGAAGATGCGATTTCATCACATCTAATGTTCGTCCGATGCGCCACAAAGTTAATTTCGGGTAAACTTCGATACATTTTAACTGAGGAGGCATTCTTTTCGTGATGAAGTTAGCGCGCGCCAAAAGAGGAGCCGTATTTGATCCCAAAGCGTTATGAAGCATAAAGGTCTCTTCAAGTTCGGTCGCCATGTACATTTCGGTCGCACGCTGGGTGTAGGGAGTAAAAATCTTTTTAGGTTTTTTCTTTTTATTTTTCGTTTCAAAATGTGACCACATCCAAGTGATATGCGGCTCTTTGCAGACCTCGTACCCTGGACATGGAAGTTGGCAGGTAATGCAACTAGGTAGTCTCCATGGCACATCAAACGCAACGTATTCAAGTGTGTCTTTGTTTTGTTCGATCAACTCGTGAATTTTTAAATCAGCCGAAATTCGCTCTTCGGATTTTATCTTTTCGTAAAGACGCGATAAAAATATTTTTTGATTTTTAGGGTAATATTCAATCAGTGCGACACACGCTTTATCCGACTTACCGCCCGCTAGCGACACGCCTAAAAAACGAATGATATCGTTATTTTTTTCATTCCCTGCCACCGTTGGTTTTATCGCATTCAACTTGATAGCCGAAATTTTTTTTACCGTTATCGTTCCAGTTGCAGGTTTTCGTTTAGACATATTCCAGCCCTTTGCCTTATGAGTTTAAAGGACCGATCGGTTTTGCGGATAAGCACTGAAAGTTTTCATCTTGGCAAGCCTTCATTACTTTTTCACGCTGCGCTGGTGGAACCCAGATGAGCACACAGCCGCCACCGCCCGCTCCGCAAATTTTAATGGCCAGTGCGCCCGAACCGATTGAAATTTTCGCCAACTTTTCAATTTCGGGGCTACTAAAAGCCGGAGTCAACTCGATTCGCGCTTCGTACTCTTGACGAAATAGCAACGGAAGCTCTGACCAATTTTTATTTTCTAAACATATTTTCATATCTTCGGCGATACGTTTAATTTTTTTTAATGCCGTAATAACTTTAAAATCACCTTCGACTGCTGATTTTAAAACTTCAAAATTGTTTAATCCGCTATGGTGCGTTTTTCCGGTATACACTAATAAAAAATGATCTTCTAACGGAGTACCCACGACATCGATAACTTTTTGATTGATCCCTGTTGAAGTGAATTTGATCACATTCATTCCGCCGCTAATGGCCGGGTAATAATCTTGAGTCCCTGTTGGGGTATTTAAAATTTCGGCTTCGATATTATGAGCCAAGTGGGTCATCGCATGGGCATCTTGGTGACCTTGCTCTGTGAATTCATTAAATGCCTTTAGCATTGAAATCACTAAACTGCTACTGCCCCCAAGACCACCGCCAATAGGGCTTTGCGAAGACGTTTTTAAGTTAAAGCCTTTGCTTATTTCGTATTTTGAAATAATTTTTTGATACAATGATAATTTGGGATCTAAGGTTTTTAAGAAACTACTTACATCCGCAAATTTCCACTTTAACTTTAAATCTTCCGATTCGATAAAAATCTCAGAACTTCCAGATGCTTCAAGTTCTACTTCGGTCCAAATATCGATCGCTAAATTAATGGTCGTAGCACCACCTACAAAATTATACAAAGGCCACATATCTAATGTGCCGCCCGCTAAATCTACGCGTGTCGGAGACTTAATATGAATCATGGAGTCGCTTCTTTCTTCTTAAAGACTTGGCTAAAATTTTCTAAATTCATCTTACTTTTATCAAGGGCAAAAATAGTTGGACTAACCGTCGTGCGGGCATAGTAGTAATCTTTTTCAACACCCTTTTTCTTGATTTTAAGTTCAGGTCCCCAATTCAGTTGAAAAACTAAATTATCAGTCGGTGACTTTAAAATAATCATATTTTTACCTGAAAATAATTTTTCATCATACTTTCTTAAGTTTAAGTCCAAGAATTCAGATATTTCGATGTCATGAATATGATTCAAAGCTTTCACTAATTCAGTTGGCGAAAACTCAGTGTTTTCAGGCTGCCCAAGAACGGCCTTCCACTGACCATTTTCTTTAACGAAATTATATTCGGTCGTTTGATTTTTATAAAAAATCTTAGCGACATCGTTCAGATTAAATTGCAATAAGCTGGTACGGTCACGAAGGCTATCAAAATTAAGATTTCCGAAAAACTCCCACTTTGTAGAATCTAGTTTCAATAAATTTGTCGGGCGATCCGTAATCGCAAATACCGCATTTTCTTTTTCGCTTTGGTTAATTCCTGCCGACCAATCTGTGTCTTGGGTTTTGAGTTCAATCTGCACAGGTGGATTAACTAATTTCTTTTCAGATAGCATGGCTTTAGAAGGTTCACCATCAAACACGTACTCTTGAATAGATGATTCAGCGATTTTTTTTAACATGTCGCGCACTTTGTTTTGGTCTAAAATTATTTCTGGGTACTGCGCATGAACCCATTTATTATCCACCCGTTTTAATTCAAACTTGTCTTGTAAGGATTGAACTTTAATGGCGTCTACTTTACCAAGTGAAGTTCTATACATTCGTTTTTCTCGATAAGTAATTAAGCCCTGCCCTGCCTTAACCCACCAGCCAGGACTTGCAACCAATACGCGACTTTCCGAATCGATTCGAATAAAAGAATTTCCTTCAAAATTCTTTTGCGAACCTATCGAAATCTTTTTTGATTTTCCTAAGTTATTTTTAAAATTAAAAACAGCGTAAGGGTTATTTAAGCCGTACTCTGACAATTTAAGTTGCGCGACGTCTGGCGACTCTTTAGCGACGGCAATAAGTTTTTCGTCCGTTAAAAATTCTATTAAATTTTCAACTTGCTCATTGTCGGCCGCATCTTGCAAGGGTTCTAAAATTGTCCAACCCGTATCGCCTTTTTGCAGCACGTACTTTGTCTGTTCTTTTTGAATTTCGATAAAATTGATTTGATCCTTCGCAAAGGTAATAATTTTAGCGTTTTCTTCTTTTTCTTTAACTTGCTTCACTTCAGTTTGGTATTCAAAGAAGTAAACACCTACACCTAATGCTAAAACCACTGCGCCAAAAATTAGCGTTGTTTTGAATTTCATACGTTCACCTTTTGTTGCCCACGACTACGAATGTCTTCTACGTAACCATAAAACAAGACTAACAATCATTAAGAAAAGCGGAATCGGAAAAAATATTCCAGCCACTACAAATTTAAAAAATTGATTAAACTCAGGAGGTGAAACTAATATTTTGGTCGGACCCGTTTCTTTTGCCGATACCGAAATCAAATCCGATTCTTTAACGAGTGCGGCTACTGAATTTAAAGCTAAATCACGGTTTAGATTTTGATAAAGTAAAATATTACTTAAAAAGTCAGTATCTGAAAAAACCACTAAACCGAAATCATGGTCACCTTTACCGTACTTACCTGTGACTTCTATGGCTAAGTTATAGGACTGCGGCTGACCTGAATAATCTTGGCTGTCTAATTCTTTTAAGGCGACCGAATTTTCAGGCGTCTTCACGATCACTTCGGCTTTCATGGTGGATGGTGTCTGCGTGACCTTCAAAGCATGGGGCTGACGAAACACGGTCATTTCTTTCGGACCAAAAACTTTCGTGATCGAATTCGTTCCAGAATAGTTCACCGCAACCGTCGGCGACTGGGCGTTAACGACCTGACCCATTGGCGTGTTGTAAACGTTAAACACGTAAAAATTTTCCATTTCTAAACCAACACTAGCAAGAAGCGGCTGTAAGCCACCCGCACTGCGGTCATCTAAGGCTAAAAATATCGAGCCCCCTTTTTCAAGGTAACTTTCAAGTGCTCTTACTTCTAAGGCCTGATAATTTTGTTGCGGACCTAAAATAATGACGGCACTTGCGTCGGCCGGAACTTCAGGCTGATTCACCAATGATAACGTTTTGGTGATATAAGAATTTTTTTCTAACATTTGTTTAAAACTAGAAACACCCGATTCATCTTTATCTTGATCAAGCGTTCTTTCTTTGTGCCCTTCGACGAAGTAAATTGTCTTTTTCGCCGTACGGGTCACTTTGATCACCGCGTTTGTTAAGTCTTGTTCGGTATAGTTTTCGATGCGGTTTTTATTTCCTTTGTAATCCACAAAGGCTTCGCCCGTTCCTTTAGTCGCTCCAAAGTCTTTGCTTAATTGTGCATTGGCATTCATTTCAACAAATTCAAACTGAACTTTATCAGACTTATCTTGGTACTTTTTAATAAGATCACGGAATAGTTTCTTATTTTCATCAACACGGTCTGCGCCGTCTTTATAGAAAAACTTGACGATTAAATTTGAATCCAGTGATGAAATAATTTTTGCCGACTGCTCTGATAAAGTATTGATGCTGTTTCCCGAGAAATCGTACGTTTTATAATACTTTGCACCCAAGTAATTGATGATCGACAATAGCACCAATACAAGAATGACCAGTGCCCCCATATTAAGACCCTGCTTCGTCGACTTCATCATAAAAAGGTCGACTAATAACTTGCGATCAAAATAAATCCAAAGCCCTAGTCCGATGATCGCCGGAGCTAAAAGCACCCACATAAATGGCATCCAGACTTTTAAAGCAAAATACAATCCGGCTAACGCCAAGAAACATAAAACACTAGCCCCTAGGGCAATACGACTTTTCCCACCCATGATTAGTCCCTCCAGCGTGATGATTCGACCACGCGTTCTGCAAGAAAACAAAATAGAAAAATAAGACTTAAGAAAAAGACTAAACCGTTTGTTCTAAAAGTTCCTTCAAGCAAGCCCCCTAAATGATTAGTCAACGAAACATGTTCAAAAATCTTTTTCGCGACCGGGCTGTCAATTGACTCGTTAAACGCGCCAAAGAACCAAATCCCTAAGTTAAATACCACCGACACGATAAAAGCCACTAAGGCATTGTCGGTTAAGCTCGACGCAAATAAATCCATCGCCGCGTAAACGGCCGATACTAGAAATATACCGAAGACTGCAATTAAAGTTGGAGCCCACGAAAATTCAGCAATCTGTCTGGTCACTAATGGGTAAATCATCGAAAGCGTGATCATCGCCAGTAAGGTCGTTAACGTTGCTAAAAACTTACCTAGAATAATCGCGGTTGAAGTTACGGGCGAAGTTAACAACAAATCAAATGTTCGCATTTTCTTTTCTTCGGCTAGTAGTCTCATTGATAAAGCCGGAACCAAAAAAATCAACATCAAGTTAACCATAGATAAATGTGGTAAGAAAACAGCGTAATGAATATTAAGCTGTTGTGTTGAAGCCCCCATCTGCATCATCGGGTTTGCCGCTAAAAAGCTAAATTTATCTAGCGTAATCGTAAACATGATACTTAATAAAAAAGTAACCATGAACGCGATAAAATAAAACAATGGGCTAATAAAAAAAGAAGCTAACTCTTTTTTGTAAATAACTAATGTACCCTTCATAAACCGTCCTGACCGTAAGTCAATTTCAAGAAGACATCTTCAAGATTAGCCCGCGTTGGAACTAATTCCATAAGTCCGGCACCCGAGCGAATAACCTCGCTGGCGATTTTTTCAATCAACTCGTCTTGCTCTTGCAATTTAATTTTAAAATGAATATCAGAAATTTTTTCAACAGCTAAAACGCCTGAAACCGATTTCAAGGACTCTTCTAAAGAGCTTTTCTTTTTTGTTTTAATTGTTAAAGAAAGCGTGCCTTTATTTAGTTTCTCTAGCCCTTCGATCGAATCTTCGGCGACAATTAGACCCTGGTGAATAATAATCACCTTGTTACATGTGGCTTGAACTTCAGGTAAAATATGAGTCGATAAAATAATGGTATGTTCGCCGCGAAGCTCTTTAATCAAATCACGAATTTCGGCCACTTGTTTTGGATCCAGTCCTACGGTTGGTTCATCTAAAACTAAAACTTCAGGCTCAGAAACTAAGGCTTGTGCAATACCCACACGTTGTTTGAAACCTTTCGATAAGTTTTGAATCAAACGGTGACGCACATCCAACAGCTGCGTTTTCACCAGGGCGCGGTCAACCAGCATTTGCACTTTACTGGGCTCAACTTGTTTCAACTGCGCTACGAAACGAAGGTAGTCTTCGACTTTCATATCCACGTAAAGTGGCGGTGTTTCTGGTAAATACCCGATGCGTTTTTTAACTTCGATCGGATTTTCGAAAACATCAAATCCACAAACTTTGGCTTCGCCCGAACTGGGGGCCATGAAGCCAGTAATAATTTTCATTGTTGTTGATTTGCCGGCTCCGTTGGGTCCTAAAAAACCCACGACGTCACCTTTTTCGATTTTAAAATTTAAATTGGATATGGCTTTACGATCACCATAATTTTTCGTAAGGTTCTTCACTTCAATCATACGACAACACTCCATGTTAGGCGACGCTTTAGTGTATTTAAGAATTAGATAGCAATCAACATTTCGCGGGCTTCATGATACGTGACGCGCCCCAACTTATCTCCCTTGATCGGGCGCACGTGACGACACTCGACAAAAACGACGGCAAACTTTGCACCCTTCATGACCTGTTTGTCATTCAAGCTTTCGCGCACGAGCCACTCTGCTACTTTTTTAAAGGTCAAATCTGAAACATTTTGGTCTTTTTGGCGGTGTATTATCGCATGCGCACTGGGATAATCTTTTAGATGAATCCAATAATCCCAAGCTTTGGCCCGACGAAGCAAGTCGATGTTATCTTTGGCAGACTTACCCATGTAGCAAATTAATTTCAGGTCGTCTAAGGCTAGTTTTCTAAATTTACCCTCGACCACCCGTTCTGTTTTTTGTTTCGAATTTCTTTTTTGAGCGGCCTGTAACAAATGCTTTTGAAAAGTTGTTTCGGATAGGTCTTGAAGTTTTATAAGCTCGGCCTCGATGATTTCAAGACGAGATTTCGCTCCTACAACTTTGACTTTGGCCGCTTTCGCTTTCGCAAAACAGTTCTGAATACTTTGAGAAACGCTGAGTTCAAAATTTAAATGTTGATGCCACTCTGGTCTTAAATTTTTTGTTCCGTAAGTTTTTAAATGATCACCAATTTCTGACCACGGAAATGTTAAAAAATCGTCAATCTGCTGTTTGATTCCTTCGACGGCTTTTTTCTTTTTGCTGATGTCTTTCAGCTTCTGCGCTTTCCATTTATCGTATGGATTATTATTCTGCACTACAGATTCAGCCTGAGCGATTAAGCCTTTTTTATTTTTAGCGACTCCGCGGCGACTCATCCAACTATTTAAAATAAATGGAATCGATCGAACATCTTCTGCAGATTCAGAAGTAATCTCTTCATCCGCAACAACAGGAGCCGAAACATGTACTGTTAAATCTTTTTTGGGATACCAAGAAATCGATTTCTTTTCTTTTGTAACGATTAAATTCGTCTGTTTAGGAATCATTCGAAATTCAATGGTGGCCTGATTCTCATTGATTCCAAAAATAAATTTTACGACACGACCGTAATTAGGAACTAACTGAACTTGATTCAAGATTAAATTTTTGACGTGCGAGTTAATAAATAAACCAACCGGTTTTACTTTTTTTAAACTAGGCCAAGGGTTCTGATAAAACAGACCCACAAAAGGAAACGGGTTGTCTAGATCGAACACAAGATAGGCAGTTTTAGGCTCTTTAACGAAACGATAGAACACCAAGACAAGACCATCTTCGGTCGCTTGCACTTCTTGGAGTTGCGATCCGACCAAATCTTCAGAAATGGACTCGACCAACGTTTGAAATTCGATAAAACTAGGCGTTTTCACACTTAAGAGCTTAGCCGACACAACCGAAAAAATCGATATGAAAACTGAACTTGCTAAAATAATCGAAGCTGAACTGAACTCTCCACAATTTTTGAACGAAACGAATAACGAATTCGTAGAACGCGTGTGTTTGATTTATATGAACACGATGCAACGTCAAAAAGGGTACATCACGCCAACTTTACTGAACGATGTGTTTGAAGAGGTCAAATTTGAAGCCATCGAAGTTTTCAGAATCAAAACTTACGGCCACTACAGTCTAGCTAGTTATCGTCGTAGCCGTAATCAGTTACGTCAGTGTAACTAGAGCTATCTTTTACTTTCAGAAAAATAGTTTTGGACAATTCCAGTAGCCCCGCCGCGATGACCAACTTCGGTTGAGAACTCTGTGGGGAACTCGCAAACGAACTCAGTGCCCTTGCCTGGCTCTGAATGAAGATAAATACGCCCATTGTGATTTAACATGTGATGCTTAACTAAAGCTAATCCTAGACCTGTTCCACCCTGGTCGCGACCGCGCCCCTTATCAACACGATAAAATCGCTCAAAAATACGATCTTGATGAACTTTTAAAATCCCGGGACCGTAATCTTTAACTTTAAGCACAGTCATCGTCGGCTTGCAGTCCCAATGAATTTCAATTTTCTCACTGTCTCCTGAATATTTTATGGCATTGACGACCAAGTTTCGAAGGACCTGCTTGATGGCATCTGAATTTGCAAAAACTTTTTCAGCATTATCTGTAACTTGAACCTTTTTGTTTTTCATTTGTTGAAGAATTTCAGTTTCTTCCAAGATAACTGATGTCACACTGGCCGTCGGTAAAATTTCTTTTTGCAGGGCTGATCCCAAATCAAGCTTAGAAAGACTTAACAAATCATCCATCAATTCGGCCATGCTTTCGGCGCTTTCATGAATCGGCGTCACAAGCTCTAATAACTCTTCGTTGGCTTGCTGATTTAATTTTTTAAGCAAAATCTCTGAATACCCTTTGATCACCGTTAAAGGCGTGCGCAACTCGTG
>JACMQO010000162.1 GCA_014376935.1 Bdellovibrio sp. | reverse complement strand
CGCACAGAGTTTGACTGTTTTCACTCCGCCGGCTCCCCTGAAATCTCCCGTTCCCGAAATCAGGCTCAAAGCCGCGGACATTCTTTCTGTTTCACTGTTCCTAACCTTACGGCCGAGGGGCGTTACCCCATGTGCTGCTCTATGAAGCTCGGACTTTCCTCCCCCGAAATTCGTAGGCGCTATCCGAAAACAGCGCTTTAAAACCTTGGCGGCGATTACCCGTAAAACCCTGCCAAAACATGTAGCAAGAGTTTTAAGATTTCACAACACTTCTTCAAGAACTGTCCTTGATAATTTCGAAGACTAGATTTAATTTGATAACTTATTGAATAAAGGAGCTTTTATGAAGCCATTCGTAGCATTTGTTGTATTTATTTTAGCCATCGGTTTATCTGCGAAGTCGATCGCGGCCGAAACAAACAAAGCCCCCGCGCCAGAAGTTTGTACTCCAGACAAAACTGAAAATTGCGCTGCCCACGGAGAACAAAGCAAAGGCGAATCACACGGAGCCAGCCACGGAACACCTGAACACGGTGGTCAAGCGCACGGTGGTGGTCACAATGAATTATCAACGAAGATGAATTCGTTATTTCCAGAAAAACAAAAAGATCCAACGCACGTTCAACGCCCAGAAGTTGCAAAACTTGTAGCCCCTAAATTTTTAGATAAAGTTTCCGGAACAACGGCTAAATTGCAATGGTCTGCGGGACCTCATGCAACAACGTACCATGTTCAAGTTGCGACTGATCCTAATTTCAAATGGCTAGTAGCTAATGAATTAAACGTTGCTGGAACTTCATACGACCTCGCTAATTTAGAAGCCGGCAAACGCTACTTCTGGAGAGTCGCTTCGGTGAACGCAGAAAATGAATCAATGTATACAAAATCATTATTTGTAAGTTCGGCATTTGACACAAAATAGTCAAAATACGATACTGAAACAGTGATTGTTACAAAAGGAGATGACTTTCATCTCCTTTTTTTTTACAAAAAACGTCTTTTAACAAACTTATAAGGAGTTTACATGAACCCAGTCGATAACGAAGTTATCCATAAACAATTAAATTGGCGCTACGCTTGTAAAAAATTTGATCCAACTAAAAAAATTCGCGAATCGGACTGGAATGTTTTAGCCGAATCACTTCGCTTGTCAGCCTCTTCATACGGCTTACAGCCTTGGAAATTTATTGTGGTTCAAGACCCAGAAATTAGAAAACAATTATTACCTGTCTCTTGGGGTCAAACTCCGGTCACAGACGCTTCTCATTACGTCGTTTTAACCTACAAAGAAAAAATGGATGAAGAACACATCACACGTTTTATCGAAGACACGGCTAAAACACGTGGGTTAGATCCTGCCACATTACTTGGTTATAAAAACATGATGATGGGTGACCTGGTAACAGGCCCGCGCGCTGAAATCATTAACTGGTGGGCGCAACGCCAAGTTTACATCGCAATGGGAACATTACTAACGACAGCTGCCATGATGGCCGTTGATACGTTACCGATGGAAGGTTTAGATCCCGCGGCTTATGATAAAATTTTAGGTCTTGAAGGATCTGGTTATAAAACGGTTGCGGCTGTTGCTTGTGGTTACCGCGCCGAAGATGACAAATATCAATTCGCTAAAAAAGTACGTTTTGATATGAAAGACGTTGTTATCTATAAATAATTTCAACAACTTTGATAGCTCTGTAAGATGTATACATATCAGCATACATCTTACAGAGAATAAAAACTTGTTGATGAACTAAAATCCCGCTACGAAATTCGCAATCTGTTTCTTATCGGCTATCGAGACATCAAAACCCGGTGGCGGCATAAATCCGCTGCTGACCATAAAATTAATTGCCAAGAAATTTTGTCTTTTCAAAAATCCCCTGGCGAATAATCCCGTTTCATTGTGGCAGCGCGTACATGCCTTAACTAACAACGAATCATTTTCTATTTTAGAACGATGACGAAACGGAATCGACAAATCTTTGTCTTCAAGTGCGTGCTGCTCATTTTCTACAATTTGCCCTTGAGTCTTAATTTTTAAATTTAAAAGCACAATCTTCATTTTTTCACTGAATGAATTCATGACCAGGCCGTCATAGTCCGGGCGAATTGCACGCGGACCATTTGAATGACACATAAAACACGAAACCTTATACGGCACACGCTGATTGATTAAGTCTTCAGACCAAACAAGCGGGCCGGGTTTTAACTGCATAAAACGAACATTTTTCGGAGACGTTGTTTTATCAACAATGATCGCCAACCGATCTAAATCACTACCGGTAGCAGCAATGCCGTGATGACTTTGATTCATCATCCAAACATCTTTGTCACCCAATGAAAACCAAGAGACGTTATAAAAAACCGGACCACCCTCTTTCGTTTTTGACTCTAACGACTGAATAAAAATGGATTCGAAATTAAGTTTATAGGCCAGGCGGATTAGAACCGCGCTGGCTAAAATAGAAATAATTACGACTTTACTGGCAAGTAAAAGGTATTTCTTTTTCATAAATTTTCAAAAGACCTTTACTAATTAAGGGAAGTGGTTGCGGCTGCATGTCACACCCGGCTCGTCCACAGAAATGAACGCCTCTAGTCATTCCTGGCTCCATTTTAGAAATGCTAAACTCTGCAATATAATTCTTATTTTCATCTAAAAAATTATAGGTAGTTACGCTATACAAAAATGATAATTTGAAGTCTACATTTGCCAAATAAGATGAACTTAAACCTAAAGATTCTCCGTTTTCGACAGAAATATTTCCGACTAGAACATTTTTATCGTTAGAAAAATCTTTTACTTTTAAAATGACCGAACTGTTTTCATCATCCGCTTTGCAAACATAAGTGAAATCGACGTTTTCCACACCCGACACACCTTTATCCACAACGCCTTCTTGTGCGCGAGCTTGAAAACCTGCCACTAACATCACGAACACAAACAAACTAACCATCTTCTTTTTCATTTTCTCTCCTTCGCACTTTTCTTTGAAGCGCTAAAATAATTCCATAAAGTTTTCCACAGGAAATTTGTGGGTAACTCTGGTGCTGTGCAAGTTAAGTAAAATCAAAGTGTTTGTATAATTCATAATTAACATGTATCTATGATTGTAAATGAGTTTACTTAGTCCCCCCCTAGAAGCGTTTTGGGCCGTAGTTCGTAAAGGCACGGTCCAAGATGCCTCAAAAATTTTGGGTTTGACCCAAACGGGTGTTACTCAGCGAATCCGCAGTTTAGAAAAGCAATTGAAGACAACGCTTTTTACTCGGTCGCGCAAAGGGATGAAATTAACGGCTGAAGGCGAAGCCTTACTCCGTTACGTGAAAAGTTCTTTAGATATTGAGGGAATGGCCCTTTCAAAGATTCAGCGGGCAGCAAAAGACAGCATTATTGAAATTAGCATCTGTGGACCATCAAGTATTTTGCGATCTCGGGTCATTCCCCATTTAACTCAGCTTCTATCCAATTATCCAAAATTGCGGTTTCGATTTGACTTATCAGACGTTGATAGCAATGCTGACAAGCTAAAGAGCGGTGATTACCACTTAGCGCTTCTTGAACACCATCAAGTCACGCGCGAAATGGATTCCAAAATTTTAAGGGCCGAAAGATATCGTCTTTTTGGTCCTGCCTCATGGAAGAGGCGTTTACTTTCTGACATCTTAGAAAAAGAAACCATCATCGATTTTGATTCTTCAGACCAAATGACTTTTCATTTGCTAGAAAAATACAAATTGAAATCTAAAGTCAGTAATGAACGCCACTTCGCCAATAATACAGATGCTTTAACTTACATGATCACGGCAGGTGTCGGCTATTCAGTACTGTCTGAAGAATTCGCCGCTCCTTACGTAAAAAAAAACCAGCTTGTGCAGCTGGCTGATGACTATTTTTATGATTTTAAAATTGCGTTGGCTTGGTACCCGCGCCACGAAATGCCCGAATATTTTAAGGCCATCACCAAAGCGCTTAGCTAATCGTAAATCCTATTTACTAATATCTTTTCAGCCAAAACAGTTTACCGGTGAACTGACGACCGTCGTGCAACTAAAAATGTTCGTGTCTAATGAACGCATTCCCATTTTCATTCCATCATCTTTTGACAGCTGAGTGAATTTTATGGCCGTTCTAGCTTTGGTTTCTCTTTCGTCAAAATTGACTCCGTCTTCTGAACAATCCGCTGGTGCTAATTTATCTGAATATATACTTTCTCTTACGATTGCAAACATGTTGCTTTCTGGCTGGTCGCCGCCTTCATCTTTGCCGTTCAATTTAATTTCGGCACCCGTATCCGTTTTTGTCAGAGTGTATGAACCACCCCAACTATAATTACCATTGTATTCCATTTTGTAATTACCCGTCGCCGTCGTGCATGTTTCAGTGCGGTAAACATGCATGGCAAATGAAGTTGCAGCCGAAGCTGAACGATCTAAGATTTAGTTTAGTTCGTAACTTAAGCCCATAATTGTGTTTTTTTGATTTAATAACCGAACAACTTCATTTTTACTGGTTTTCAAAGACATGTATTCCAAATCAGTGCATTCAAGCTTAACGCCTTCTGCCGTAACTAACACAAATTTTTGAAAATTTTCATCTTCAGGATTTGGATAAACATGGGCTTCGGTGACCAACGTTTTTTCTCCTCTGTAAATGACCGAATTTTGCGACAGGTTGCTGACCGAACATTTTCCGACAGAATGTTCTGGGTTTAAACCGGGAACAATTTCAACATTGGCAATGATTCGGGTATCTAACAATAAGCGCACATTCGGAACGATTAAACTAGTGGCCTGTTGTGAAAAATCATAATTATACATTCTAGCTTTTTCGCATTGATTTCGAAGCGAACTGCCCGAGTAAATTTTTACTTCATCTTCACCCGTCATAGCGTTTGAAATAGTACGGCGACACGGTTGCTGCTCGTGGTAAACTATCTCAGCTTCGCAAGACGCAGTTGCAGCCTTCGCAGAATCGTTCGCATTGGGTTCGTACTTCCATGCTGATGGTACGCCCAATTTATCGATATTTCTATTGGCGAATTCTAAAGTTGATCTCCACAAATTTAATTTCGAAAATTCTTCATTTGAGCACTCGCGTAGCGCGTCTCCTTCGCCCGGAAACGGAAATGGTTGTGTCGTCAGCGGAGCCGAATCATCACGACCCGGGGCCTGGCCTGCGTCGTTCGCATCACGCAAATCAAAATTATTAAGATAAATTTCGACCGTCGCGCAGCGAACATGAATTCGTGATCCATCGTAAGCACTTTCAAGAACAGCTTGATCCGGATCTATAATTGTACGTCTCATTTTTTTACACGGATTAATCGTATGGTAAGCCTGGGCTTGATCGCACTTTTTCATCGCGTCTAATGCTAAGCGAACCGTATCATTTTGCTTTTGACCGTCTGAAATTCGAATCGCTTCTTTAGCTGCATCCAGCGAATTACTGAAACTAACTAAATTACTAAATTCATCGGTCGTACATTCGCGCATTTGATTCGGATCAACCTCAACAAGATCTAATGATGAATTATTTTGATCGCCTGTCTCGGGGGTAACTGCCGTCGATGGCGGAGTTTCAGTTGCAGGGGTTGCCTTCGCATCAGATCCACTGGCCGGCGCACACCCTAATAACGTCAGCACGTAGGCCGTTGCAAAAATAACGAAGATGGTAAGGATAGGCTGTTTATAACGTTGCATGTGTCCCCCGACTTAGCACTCAAGCATAAAACTTAGACCAGCCCATCATTTAGCACATCACCCGTGCCGCAGAAGCTGTCATTTTTCTAACAGGTAATAATTACTTCAAGTGACAAAAACGGCGAAATTTAAGATACTGTGGCGCAAATGATTGAAAATAGAATTCAGAAAAATTTCGCAAAGTTAAAAGCCTGGTCCGAAAAACACCAAATCGAAGCCTATCGTCTATATGATAGAGACATTCCTGAATTTCCATTTATCGTTGATCGCTACAAAGATTTTTTCGTGATTCACGATAAGTCGCAACAAATCGATGCCGAGAAAAATCATTTACCACTATTAATAACCGCTTTAAAAACTTTATTTCAAATTACGGATGATAGTAAAATTCTATTCAAACAGCGCCGTCAGCAAAAAGGTTTAGATCAATATCAAAAATTAGGAAATGAGAATAAAAAAATCGTCGTCAAAGAAAATGGCGTACAGTTTTTAGTAAACCTTTGGGATTATCTAGATACGGGTCTTTTCTTAGATCACCGCCCTATGCGCTACCAAATTCTGAAAGAAAAGAAATCAAAACGCTTTTTGAACCTTTTTTGCTACACCGGAAGCGTTTCTGTTGTGGCCGCACTTGCGGGCAATACTACATATAGTGTCGACATGTCGGGAAAGTATTTAGATTGGGCGCAAGACAACTTTAAACAAAATGGGCTTGATCCGAAAGATCACTTCTTTTTCGAAGAAGACGTCTTAGAATTCATTAAAGTAGCCAAAGACAGACCCGATTTTAAAGGTAGTTTCGATACAATTTTTCTAGATCCGCCCACTTTTTCGAATTCTAAAAAGATGGACGGTAACTTTGAAGTCGAACGTGACCAAGATTTATTGGTCGAAAACCTTATGCCCTTGCTAAAATCAGACGGAATTTTGTATTTTTCGAATAATAAACGTGATTTTAAATTATCGAAAAAACTAGAGTCTACGTTCAAAATTAAGAATATAACTGCTAAAAGCATCCCTATTGATTTTCACGATCAAAAAATTCATCATTGCTTCGAAATAAAGTTGTCTAATTAGCGCGCTAGATGTGACGGGAAACTATTTTACATTTTTAATAAAAAAATGTTGCCCCCCACCCCCTTTGGCCCTATTTTGACCGCCTATGAAAGCCCTTGGAAGACACATATTAGTAGAGTTCATGAATTGTAAAGCTGACGTTTTAAACGACGTGACGGCAATCGAAAATGCGATGGTTCAGGCCGCGCAAATCGCCGGAGCCACAGTAATCAATTCAACGTTTCACCATTTTTCGCCGTACGGAGTTTCTGGGGTTGTAGTCATCCAAGAAAGCCATTTAGCGATTCACACATGGCCTGAATACAGATACGCAGCAGTGGATTTATTCACTTGCGGTGATTCTGTAGATCCTTGGGTTTCTTTCGAACATTTGAAAAAAGCGTTCGAAGCTTCGTACTCAGCATTAGAAATGAACCGCGGTTCAACTCACGTTATTAAAAAAGGTGACGCTTTAAAAGTGAAACCAAATGACGCTGAAGAAATCGATTACAAAAACGGTTATAAAATCAACCGTAACGTTTGGTTTACTGATAAAGATGAAAACCAAGCTTTATCTTTACGTTACACGGGCGAAGTTCTTTTCGACGAACGTAATGAATTCCAACGCGTCCGTATTTTAGATTCGACATCTTACGGTAAGATGTTAGCGATCGACGACATGGTTATGACAACTGAACGCGATGAATACCATTATCACGAAATGATCACGCATCCTGCGATGTTAGCCTTCCAATCTGTTTCTGGTCCTGCTAAAAATGTTTTAGTTATCGGTGGCGGCGACGGCGGAACAATCCGCGAAGTTTGCAAATACCCTGGATTAGAAAAAGTAACGATGGTTGAAATTGATGAAGCTGTTGTTCGTGCGTGCAAAATGCACTTACCAACAATTGCTCGTGAATTTTCAAATCCAAAAGTTAATTTAATCATTGGTGACGGAATTAAATTTGTCGCTGAATCAAAACCTGAACAATACGACGTTATTATCGTCGACGGTTCAGACCCAGCAGGACCTGCCGAAGGTTTGTTTACTTCTGAATTCTACACAAACTGTAAAAAAGCTTTAAAAACAAATGGTGTATTAGTGACTCAAGGCGAATCGCCAATGTTCCACTCAGATACTTTTGTTGAGTTAAATCAATGTTTGAAGGGTGTATTCAGTCAGTCTTCCGTTCATACGCTTCTTTTCCATGCTCCGACGTATCCGTCAGGCATGTGGAGTCTTCAAATGGCTGTAAAAGGCCAATACCACCCGGTTAAAGACTTTAAAAAAGAAGTAGCGCACGATTTCGTAGCATCTAAAGACCTTCGTTATTACAACGAGGATCTACATACTGCGGCGTTTAGCTTACCGACTTTTGTTCAAAAAATGCTAAACAAGTGACCCTAAGAAAATAGTAAGGCATTCTGGTCTCAATTGATTTTCACTACCAAATCAAAGGAGACCAAAATGTTCAAATTACCACAATTGCCATACGCTAAAACGGCGTTGGCTCCGTTTCTAAATGAAGAGCAAATGTCTTTTCATTACGACAAACATCACAAAGCCTACATCGACAACTTAAACAAATTCGTCGAAACTGATCCTTCATTAAAGGGTAAGTCTTTAGAAGAAATTATTTTGTCATCAACTGGCGGAATTTTTAACAACGCTGCCCAAATCTGGAATCACACTTTCTATTGGTTCAACATGGCGCCGGCTTCAGAAAAATCTGAACCAACAGGCCCGTTAATGGACGCAATCAAAAAAGACTTCGGAAGCTTAGATGAACTTAAAGCTAAGTTCGTAGACGGCGGAGTTAAAACTTTCGGCTCTGGTTGGATCTGGTTATGCAGTGATGCTGCAGGAAAACTTTCTTTAGTATCAACTTCAAATGCGGCTGTACCATTCACGAACAACGGCCCAGCTCCATTACTAGTGGCTGACGTTTGGGAACACGCTTACTATGTTGATTACCGTAACTTACGTCAAAAATACTTAGAAACATTCTGGACACACATCAACTGGAATTTCGTTTCTGAAAACTTTGCGACTAAAAAAGTGCGCGATTTAACTAAGACAATGGTTTAAAAAAAGGTACCAGCTCACTTTTGGGAATGCGTTGCATTACAGAAAGTGAGCTTAGCCGTCAGCGCTGGAACAAAAAATTAAAATATAAAATTCTTTACGGCGCGCATTTGAAAATCGGTCTGACCTGTCACTAGATTTTCGGCTTCAACTTGCAGATCATAATTTGGCGCCACATTCCAGTTCAACTTCGATTTAAATCTTAAAAATGGTTCGTCTTTTAAAACTCCGAAATAAGTTAAGCTTGTTGAAAAACCAATATCTTGCATTGGTCTGATCATAAATAGAACTTCAGGTCCAACAGCCGAATGCATGACTGTGTCTGACTGCCAGGTGCGGGCTGTGATAAAATAGCTTACTCGCGCCGACTCACCCACGTTGAAATCAAAACTCATCCCGCCGCCGCCTTCGATCTCGGGGTTCCATTGATCAAGAATGGCCGCTTTGATTTTCCACGAAAGGTTTTTATCGATCTGTGTGATGGGATTTGCGTTGATTAAATCTAAAACGGTGAATCGGTACAGACTGAGCTTCTTTATATCGGTGAAGTACCTGAAATCGAAACTAGCCATTTCGGTTTGGCTCATATGAACTGTTCCGAAATCAGGTTGCTCTAAGTCGTGAAAAGCCGCGCGAAATTTTAAAGAGTAATATTTTGATGACGACAAATTATTCTTATCTGACTTAGTTATTTGCCCGCTACCTAAATAGATCGCTGACGAATCGTGACTTTCATCGGGAGGTTGTATATTAAATTTCTGCTCGTCCGTAATTTGCCCCAGAACAGCACGCTCGGATGAAAGCTTATAAACTTGATCGTCAAAATCTTTCCCCGTGCGGTACGCTTGAATCGCCATATACTTCATTCCCGCTTCGTAGACTTCCGCTTCTTCTTTTTTCGAAAGTTCATACGTTGAAGGTATTACTAATTTTTCAACTGCATCTTCAAGCGCTTTTTTTTGTAGAAATCCCAAGCGCGAATAACTTTCTAAGTAATCGGTTTTTAACGACTTCTTAAAAATTCGTGCGTTAACTAAGTTCGATTCGCGCATCACAACTTTAACGGTATCAATCGGAATGACGAACTTAGTAAATCGGCTACTTAAATCAAGTTCAGGTCTTATGACTTCTAAAGTTTTTAAAATGTGGTACGAACAGTTATCCGTGAAAAACCAATACGGCGCTTTTGCGATCTCCATCTCGAGCAAGTGTTCGACTAAAAAATCAACTTCGGCCGAAGAAAAATTTAAAGGGTATTCCCAAATATCACGCCCTTCTAAATTAATATATTCGCGAATTTTTTGATGATACGGAAGCATCGTGAAGCGGCCATCATACATTCCGAACAATCCCTTAACGGCATACAGAATGCCTTCGCTTGAATTGGCGTCGGCCGCATAATTAATTCCGTAATCGATCAGATCTTTGTTCTTTGCATTTTCAGGGTTAATTAATTTTAAGAATGTATGTCCGTAACTTGATGAGGGGTTTCCTAAATCAGATGCCGCAAAAATTAACGAAATCGACTGAGTATTTAGCTGGGCTTTCCAAGCTTGCCGTTCTTCGCAAGGTAGTAAATCTTCTTTGGCGATATTTAATCTTTTAGTTAACCATGTTCTACGAGCTAAGAACTGACACTGCGGATGACGTTTGTACCGCATCGTTAAATCTTTAGATTCTGAAAAGAAAGCTTCTAACGTTTTTAGTAATTCTTTTTCCGGAGACGAATCGCCATCAGCATCCATGAAAAGTGGACCCTTAAAACTAGATTGATAACCAAATAGCGTTTTTTCGTAATGACCTAAGCGAACCCACGTGGTTTGTTCCCATAATTTTTCAGTCTTGGCTTTTAGAATATATGTATTTTTATGATTCTGAAGGGTCGAAAAAGAAAAACCCCACGCGTGTGGGGTTTTTAACTGAAAACTCAGTGTGAAAATAAATAATAAAACTAAATTATGAACCTTTGCATGCATCAGCAACTGAAGCAGACTTCATGTTATTTACAAAGTCAACAGCTGTCGTTTTTGAAGAAGGCACGATTGTTTTAAATGCCGTTTGAGCTTGAGCATTGAAAGTATTGATTTGTGAATCTGAAGCACAACCATTTAATGCGGCTAAAGTACTTAATTTTTCGCCACGGCCTTGAGCCATTTCACGAGTTAATTCTTCTTGGTTTACTTCAACGAAGTATTGAATTTGTTTGTCATTTTTTACTAAACCGCTTGCTGAACAACCTGAAGTACCGAATGTGATACCAAAAGTTTGAGATCCGAAAGAGGCATTTGTTGTTACAGCAAATAACTGCATTAACTTTGTGTTTGATTTAATAAGCATGCCACCGATACCACAACCTGCATCATTCGCCATTGCTAATGAACTCACTAATAAAGACAAAGTAACTAATACTAATTTCATGTTTCCTCCTCAGGAACGGTTTTATAAGAGTTTGACGTGTGTTTTTTGAAAAAGCAAAGTCGGATCCCGGCCTAGGTCTAGCCGTCTGCGACCAGTTTATTCTAACTGAAGCTTGGCACTTCTTTGCTTTTAACAATCGTCATGAGACCAAGCAATTTTAAAAAATCTAGCACTTTTTTTCACTTGAACATGGAGTTCGAAGTTACTGGATACTTTAAAGAATTAGATTGGATACGATTACAAAAAGTACTATTTCAACAGGCGAAAGTTCACGATATCGAACTTCAGGCTTTAGTCATGATGGATACTCATTTTCATCTTTTAATCGAAAGCCGTGCAAAAAATGAGAACTTTTTTAGTGTTTCGGTGCATGAAAAATTAAATGGATTAAGAAAAATTAACAGCGATTGCGAACCTATCGAAAGTGTGGCGCAGTATTTAAATGCCTATAAGTACATATATAATAATCCCGTTCAGGCGGGACTCATTCAGAATGTTGAAGACTACCCATTCAGCTCTTTAAGATTTTTACTGGGGTATTCTCAAGGTCACTGCCTTATTTCAGATAAATTAAAACTGATCCAAAATCCGTATCATGTTTTAACGTGGCTTAATACGGATGTGCAATTCAAACTATCAAAATTGATAGAGCAAAATAACTATTTCTAGAAATCTTTGCGCCAACTTAATTCGCTATCGATGTAATTAACAAGCGTTAGCTTTTGATTCTCAAACTCTTGATCAGACCATTTCAGTTCGGCTTTAAATATTTCAGCGATACTGTCTAATAAATTCAATCCGTGATCTTGATAGGCTAATACTAACGGAACTCGGCGCGTGTAAAAATCGATTAAACTTAAACACATCGTTTTACGAATAGCTTGGTAAGCTTCCAGCTGCCAAACGGATAAGTTAGCTCCAAATTTATTTTTGATTTCAAATGCCTCTTCGCCGTAACGATCTGCTAACCACTTTAAGTCAGCATTTGATCCAGCATCGGCTTGAGCTTTTGTGTAGGCTTCAGGTGATGTAAATTTATTTAAAGGCTCAGTCGTTTGGCATTTATTTAAACTCAATTTCTTTTCAAACGGCCAATGCTTAATCACTAGATCAACGATTTGTTCCGACATCAATCGGTATGTCGTATATTTTCCGCCTGCGACGAAGGTAAATCCGCGCGGATCTGAAATGATCGTGTGTTCGCGACTTGTTTTGTTTTCGTTTGCCGAGTCATCTTTAACTAAAGGACGAACTCCGACGTAACTTGATAAGATGTCTTTAGCAGTGAGTTCAGCCCCGGGAAAATATTCATTCGTTATTTTTAATAAGTATTTTACATCTTCGGCAGTGACTGAAGCCAATTCGGGATTACCTTCAAAATCGGTGTCGGTTGTGCCGACGATAATCATTTCGTGGCGCGGAATTGCAAACACAATGCGATTACTTTCTTGTGCACCCATAACAACGGCGCTTGTCAACGGCAGTCTATTTTTATGAAATGTTAAATGTATACCTTTTGTTGGACGTAAAATCCGTTTCCAATCAGAAACCATTTTTTCTCCGACTAAATCAGACCATGGGCCCACAGTACAAACCACCTGGTCAGCTTGAACAACAAAATTTTCTTTAGAAATTAAATCTAGAACTTCAAGTCCGACGACTTTTTCATTTTCCATTTTTGATTTCATAACTTTTGTGTAGTTCACGCAAACCGCACCGGCCTCGTGGGCTGAGCGTAAGGTTTCGTGCACCAAACGATCGTCATCCATATATGCGTCTGAATAAACATACGAACCAACTAGGTTAGAACTTTTGATAACTGGCATGCGATCGACAGTGGCTTTTGAATTTAATCGTTCATGCATTTCAGGGGCACGGAATAAGGCTAAAGCATCGTATAACATCATCCCTAAACCCATTTTAAACATACCCACGCGGCTGTCTTCAAAAATTGGAATCATAAATCGCAATGGGTGTACTAAATGGGGCGTCATTTGAAAAAGCTTCGTTCTTTCGTTCAGAGCTTCGAAGACCAAATGAAATTCAAAATTTTCTAAATAGCGAATTCCGCCGTGGATTAGTTTACTGGATCTAGATGATGTGCCGAACGCGTAGTCGTGCATTTCAACTAATGCCACTTTAAGACCGCGTAACGCCGCATCCCGGGCTACGCCCGCGCCTGTGATACCGCCACCAATAATGACAATATCGAACTTTTCAGTTTTAAGTCTTTTTAAATTTTCAGCTCGTGTTTGAAAAGAAAAATCTTTCACTGTTAACCTGCTCTGTTGCTTTCGGTTGATCTGCTACTTCGTTGTTTTTAAAAGTGATGTCGTTCGGTCCCATTTTTGAAATGGCAAAACTTTTTCTAAATTTAATCCTTGAATACTTTCTGGTACTAATACGCGTTGAAAATGCTTTTCTCGCGCCAGGCGGTACGCAATATCAACAAGCTCGGTGGTGATCGTTAAATTCTTAGCGCTGACATATTCGATCCATAAAGTTTGTGTTTGTGCATCAAAGAATAAAAGTGGCTGTCCCATAAAAAAACCAACAACTTCATTCTTCGAATTTGAGCCGATAAAGCTCCAGCCCAATTTAAAATAGTGCTCTAAGGCTTCTTTACGAAATGATGAACTCCAAACGGCCATCATCGTTTCCATTTCATCGTCGTCGGCAGCGAATTTTTGTTTCATTTCGAAATTGTAGACAGCTTCGACATCAGATAATTGGGCAATTCGGTAAGTCACTTCTTCATTCGTGATATTCATGTTTTCATTTCAACCTAGTCTTGCTTTGATAACAAGCTGGAACGCACCAACTTGTTGAATCTAATGATGACATTATTGGCGGCCTCGACTAAAATCGGGGTATGAATTACAAACCATTTCCTGAACAATTTTGGTCTGACTTAACTCAAACGATCAAAGATTTAAAATCTAACAATGTTAAACTTTATGCCGCATTCGATGCGGATGGCACATTGTGGGACACAGATCTTGGTGAAAATTTTTTTCAATATCAAATTGATGAAAAATGCGTCGCTTTGCCACCTGAGCCTTTTGAACACTATTTAAATTTAAAAAAGAAAGAGCCTCGCGAAGCTTATGCTTGGTTAGCCCAAATCAATCAGGGGAAATCCTTAGAGCAGGTTCGTGCTTGGAGCCAACAGGCTTTTGAACAAATTGCTCCGCCGCCAATTTTTTCTGAGCAAAAAAAAGTAATCGAATTATTGTTACAGAACGAAGTTCCAATATTTATTATTACCGCTTCTATGAAATGGGCCGTCGAACCAGGCGCTCGCGCTTTAGGCTTAACAAATGAAAACGTGATCGGCGTAGAAACTTTAGTTGAAAACGGCTTAGTCACAGATCAAGCTGTTTTACCAATCACCTACCGCGCCGGGAAAGTCGAAGCGTTGTTGCAAAAAACAAATAATATGAAACCGTTCTTTGCCAGCGGCAACAGCAGTGGCGATATCGAACTTTTAGAATCAGCAACACATCTGCGTTTAGCGGTCAGTGCGGCGTCACGCGATGATAAATTGTTTAAAGCTGAAAGCGAATTAATGGCCGTCGCCGAAAAGAATAACTGGATGAGGCACCGCTTTATATGACCCAATTGATTCAAGGCTTTATTAAGATCATTATTTTTATTTTGGTCTTAGCGGGTGGCGCTCTTATTTACAAAAATCAATTAAATACCCAAAAAGCCCTAACGCCCATCTCTTCATCGAAAGCTTTGGCTTTAAAAAAGTATTTATTAAAATATGAAGATCCACAAAGAGTCGAAATCTTCGGTCTGTCTGATAAATTCGCCGTCGAAATCAAAGAGATCAAAAAATTAAAGATAGCGCAAAGCCCGGCTTCTGATTTCTACGTGACGATACAATTATTTAGTGACGAAAATGATAAAAATGCGCCATTGATCGCGCAGATCCGTTTTATCGATTTAAAATCAGGTAACTTACGAAAAGAAGAAAGTATTAACCTAGAATAAATATAAAAAAACCCACACTCTTTTACGAACTGTGGGTTTTTAGTATTATTTAAATTTAAAGAACTTTAAAAGTTAATTTCCGGCCATTAACTTTTCAATTTCGTCGATTTCTTTCGGAACCGCCGACGTTAAAACTTCACAACCTTTATTTGTAATCACGATATTGTCTTCGATACGAACGCCAATGCCACGTAATTCTGGTGGAGCTGTCATATCATTTGCCGGAATATAAAGTCCTGGCTCAATCGTAAAACACATACCTGGTTCGATTGGGCGTGGTTCACCTTTGATAACGTATAAACCCGCATCATGAACATCCATCCCTAACCAGTGGCCGATGCCGTGGGGGTAGTATTTACGATGTTGATTTGCTTTCATCACGTCATCTTTACGACCTGAAACTAAACCAAGCTCTAACATCAAATCCGTTAGGCGGCTTGCACCCATTTCGTGTAGATCTTTAAAGAATACGCCTGGTTTTAAATACGCGATTAATTCTTTTTGAATTTTTAAAACACCTTCGTACACTTTTCTTTGCGGTTCGGTGAATTTACCACTGACCGGAAATGTCCGCGTAATATCGCCCGAGAAGTAATTGTATTCCGCACCCGCATCGATCAACAGCAAGTCACCTTTTTTGCATTCTTGATCATTGAAGTTATAATGAAGTGTCGTCGCATTGTTGCCCGACGCGACGATGTATGGATAACCGACACGCGCTGAACCACTCATGTAGAAATGGTGCGACATCACGGCTTGAACTTGCCTTTCGTTCACACCGGGCTTTGTAAACTTCATGGCTGCCACATGGGCTTCGGCTGAAATTTGACAAGCGCGTTTTAAATTTTCTAATTCGTTTTCGTCTTTCTTTAAACGGTATTCACCTAAGAAAGTATCGGCGTCTTTCACCGTCATTAAACCATAACCAGAACGACCGTAAGCTCTTTTTAAATTTAATAAAAGTTCTTCGATTTTCAAATCGGCTTCTTTATTTTTGAAAAGACGGTAATAAACTTCGTCAAAACCTTTTAGAAGTTCTAAACTTTCTTTTTGAAAATCTTCGATCGCGTATACCGCATCGATTAAAAATTCAGACTTCGTACCTTCGGGACCAAAACGGAAACCATTCCAAGTTTCGCGCTCAACGTCTTTTTTACGAACGAACATCACCGACTCTGGATTTTTACCCGGACGTAAAAGTAAAATACTTTCTGGTTCTTCAAAGCCAGTTAAGTAATACATATTTGAATCTTGGCGGTAGTCATGGTGAACATCGTCGTTACGCACTTGTTCTGGATGCGAAGCTACGATCAAGGCCGCGCCATTTAAACCTTCGATGATTTTTTTTCTGCGTTTTTTAAAAATCTCAGCATTTTCAGTTGATTTTCTCATGGTCTGATTTCTCTTTCAGTTTAACGTTTAAAATTCGATTTTAACCTTAAAGGCCGTATTTTTCAGCTAATTTTCGTAAAGCTGGTGCACTTAATTCTGCACCCTTGTTGGCGATATCGCGACGCTTATCTAAATCTTTGATATTGTAATCATCTAAATTGATATCGATGACCTCATCTACGCCTAATGGCTTTTTAGCCATTAACGCTGCCGATTCGACCCACCAAATGTTGTCTGCCGATTCGTAATCTTTAACAAAAGAACGTTTAGTCGACTGCGAAAGCACGTTCACTAAGATGATTCGGTTAGCCCCGGTCGCGCGTAAATGCTGCGCTAGGCTTGGCACATCGGTCATGACAGCAATTGATTGATTGATCGGCTTCGTTAAAACTGTCGATCCAATACAAAAAGGAACTAGCTGCGACAACTGGCCACGGTTTAATAAAAACACGCTTTGCTTTGAAATATTTAATGACGGGCACACAAACGGAATTCTTAAATCAGCCGTCGATTTTTTTGCAAAAGCCGCTTTAATAAATAGATCCCACTTGTCGAACTCTTTTAATTTCGACATTTCCCATTCGACTTCGTTCGCTGATAAATTTTGCGCATACAAAGCGGCAACGGCCGAACCCCATTCAAAACCGGCGACTGAACTAACGGGCCATTTCAATTTCTGAAGTTCTTTTAATACACCAATGTGCGCCCAAGCTTTAGCACCGCCCCCTGAAAAAATAATTCCAAATTTTGGTAATACTTTAGCTTGGCTATTTGACGTTTCAGGTTGTTTATTTTTTTCGGCTTCAGTGGTATCCTGCGGACTAGCTTCAATCGTCGTCGGAGTTTCAACGGAATTATTTTTCTGATCTAACGGTGGAATAATCGTGGTCGTCGTTTTTGGACCATTCGAAGTCGTCGTCTGAGTTTTTTTATTTTTTACCGCACAACCGCTGATGACAGCAGCGATAAATAAAAGTGAACTGATATTTCTAAACTGTTTTTTGACCATAAATAAAGAACTCCTGATTTCCGTCTTTGCCTGGGGTTTCAGACTCAAAATAGTCTATGACATTGCCAAACTGTTGCCTAGCTTCTTGTTCTATGACGGACTGAACCAGACTATATTTTTTAGGGTTTTTTACGACACCATTGCGGTCTAAATCATTCGCGGTTAATTCAAATTGCGGCTTAACCAAAAGTAGAAAATCGCCATTTAGCTTTAAGTACTGTTTAACGAAAGGCATAACTTTTGTTAAAGAAATGAAAGAAACATCAGCGACTAATAAATCAAATCCCCCTTTAGGAACTGATTTTTGAAAAGCTGCGTGATCAGCTAAATCTTTAATATGTAAACCTTCAAAAGAAATTACCTTTAAGTTAGCTTTTACTTTTTCATGAAGCTGATCGTGACCTACGTCGATGCCCACTACCTTTTTAATATCATGGTGTAGTAAACAATCGGTAAAACCACCCGTGGATTGTCCGATGTCTAATGCAACTTGACCAGCGACCACAATCTTAGCCTGTGCTAAGGCACGTTCTAACTTAAGACCGCCCCGTGAAACGTATTTTTGAATTTCATTTTTTTGAATAAAAACCGAATCTTGATCGGCTTCGCTAATCTGTTGATTTGATTTCAAAATAACGACGTCTTGATTGTTCTTTTTGATAAAGACATGGCCCGAAGTTATTAAATCTTGCGCTTGAGTTCTTGAGGCTACCAATTTTTTTTCTACCAAAAGTAAATCGATACGCAAAATTAAGACGTCCTTGCCACATTGTACTGAATTAAATCAACCAACGCTTGTGCATCTGACGATTTTAATTCTTTCAATTGCTGTAGCGTTTTCGCCGTGTATAGCTCTAATTCTTTTTTCGTGCGTTCAAGGCCAAGAATATAAACGTAGCTTTTAAAATCCTGATCGGCTGAATTATGATCTAATAGATCGTCTTTGATTTGAAACGACAGACCTAAGTTCAACGCAAATTCAGAAATTAAAAAAATTTCTTTTTCGCCTAATTCTAAAATATGCCCGGCACCAACGGCGGCTGTCTGAATCAAGTAACCTGTTTTTAAGATGTGAATATATTTAAGTTCGTCTTCGGTGATTTTATCATTCACCTTCATATCCAAAACTTGCCCGGTGACCATTCCTTCGGGTCCAATCTTAGATGCTAGTAGCTGAATCAACTTAACCTGAACATTCGGTTTTAAATTAGCGTCGTCAGCAATCACCTTAAAGGCTTCACTGATTAACGAGTCACCCGCAAGCAACGCGACATCATCACCGTAAACCTTATGGTTCGTTAAAACCCCGCGACGGTAATCATCGTTATCCATACAAGGCAAATCATCATGAATTAATGAATAAGTATGAATGAATTCTAATGCCAAACACCAAGACTTAATTTTCGAGAAATCTTTAGACCATAACGAAAACACTAAATACGAAAGCAAAGGCCGAAAGCGTTTGCCATTTGATTTTAGAGAGTACTGCATACTTTCTAAAACCAATTTGTGTTTTTTTTGCGGGTTTGCGAAATGACCTGCTAAGTATTGGTCTAAGCTATTTTCAAACTGACTTAAAAAATGAGAGCGTTCATTTTTTAAAAAATCAGTCATGATTCAGAATCTTCAGAGTGAAATGGTTCAGTGATTGCTTTACCCGATTCATCAACGCTGATTAGCTTTTTAACTTGAGCTTCAGCCTTAGTTAATTGCGTTTGGCATTCACGCGACAATTTGACGCCTTCTTCAAAAAGTTTCAACGAGTCTTCTAAAGTTAAATCGCCACGTTCCATTTTTTGTACGATATCTTCTAGGCGTGTTAGTTTGTTTTCAAAATCCATTACAAGGCTCCTTGTTTTTCTTTAGTAATCTCGGTCACGGTCGCTTGCAAATAACCATCGCTGACCTGAATTTGCACTTGATCAGAAACCGTAACGTCCTTGATCGACTTAATAACTTTTTTCTTTTTTGTAGTCGCAATCGAAAATCCGCGATCAACAACTTTTAACGGACTAAATGAATCTAACAAACTCATGTAGTTTTTTAAATTCAGACGTCGATCACTTAAATTACTTTTAGTCGCCGTAATTAAGCGAATTTTATTTTGTTCAATGCGAGCACGCAATTGTTTGACTAGATGGGCTGGCGTGACCATCCGACGCTCTAGCAACTGCACATCTTTTTTTTGATGTGAGATGTAAACCTTGATGGCTTGCTCGAGACGATTTAACAAATCGTCGTTACGCATATTGTAGTCGATCAATTTTTTCTTCGGATCGACCAAACGCTTCGTCGCCGTGAACACGGCTTGCATTTTAAATCTGAAAATTTTCTCAAAAGAATTTTTTAATAAGCGCTCAAGCTGATTTACTTTTTGCACGACTTCGTTTGAGTTTTTTGCGACAAGTTCTGCCGCTGCAGAGGGAGTCGGTGCACGAAGATCGGCCACAAAATCACAAATCGTAAAGTCAATTTCATGTCCAACGGCAGAAATCACCGGGATTTCACAGGCCGCAATCATACGCGCTAATTTTTCATCATTAAAACACCACATGTCTTCGATCGAACCGCCGCCACGACCGATAATTATAACATCTGGTTGAATTAATTGTGCTTTGGCAAATGCATCCCACAAACTTGGCGCTGCGCCTGCTCCTTGAACGATCGCGGGTACAACCGTGATCGAAATATGGGGTGCACGCCGCTTCATAATATTTAAAATATCTTGAATAGCGGCCCCTGTCGGAGAGGTCACAACCGCAACTGATTTCGGAAAGGCCGGAAGCATTTTTTTTCTAGAGGCTTCAAATAAACCTTCTAGTCTTAATTTTTGTTTCAATTGTTCAAATTGTTTTTGTAAAGCTCCTGCGCCAACGGGCTCCATCATATCGCAAACAATTTGATAAGTTCCGCGCGGTTCGTAAACTGTAATTCGCCCGCGTACGATCACTTCTAAACCGTCATGTGGTTTAAATTTTAGTTTCGAATTCGAACCACGAAACATGATGGCCGAAACTTGAGCTTTTGAATCTTTCAGTGAAAAATAAAAGTGCCCTGACGAGTGAGGTTTAAAGTTAGAAATTTCTGCTTTGACCCAAACCAAACCAATTTGGCCTTCTAAAGTTTGGCGAATAAAAACATTGAGTTGTTCAACAGAAAGAACGGCAGGATCCCGATTTGGAGTCGGATTTTCTAAGCCATTATCAAGTGTATTTGCAGAGGTGTCCTGCGACATGGAAGGACCTTAACAGCCCTAGAAGTTAAGTCAATCAAGAAAACCACAGGTTTTGCAGAGACCACAAGCCACCAAAAAATAAAGAGATCCAAGCTAATTTTTGATGAGATACTAGATTCGCATAATGGGACGGCATTTCTTTTCGCGCTATCGCAACTAATGTGGGAATTTCAAGAACGAAACTAACCACTAGACCATAAAAGAATACTAAAAATGGAAAATAGAAATCTAATTTAGTTAACATGCCACTTTTTCGGAATTTATTTTTATTTCTGGAGTCCTGATTCATGGACTTTTTTATAGATGTTAGGTATTCTTTATTTGAGGGTTCGACGGACGTAAAACTCATCGAAAATAAACCTTACAAGCATATTATTGGGGGCCGTCCCTGACGATGGTGTGCAAGCTTGCCTCGTAGCAAGAAGCCTAAAGTCGTTATATAGTCACCCACCTTGCAAACAAGAGGTTTATCTTTCAGAGTGGTCTTCGAGCCTTTTTTATTTTTTTCGAGTCTTGTTTATTTCTTAAATACTAGACTTTTTGTAACGCGTTTTCTCATTTTGATACTCTAGCCCCCCAGCTAAATTACCGAATAGTATCTTGTGAATCCAATCGTTCGCTTACTCTATTTATTGCCCTTTTTATATCTGATGTCGGCTTGTACCGGCATCAAGAATTCTCAGTATTACGAATACTTATCCACTTCTGTAGAAGAACCCGAATGCTTAACCAGTTATAATTACGCAACCAGTGTTAGCGTCACCGGAACCGCAAAGTTTTTTAAACGCGGCGTAGTTCCGATCACTCAGTACAACAATACTTTAGGTGCTAACGAACTTAAAAATTTAACCTTAGGTGATCCGCTAGCCGCGGCCCTTCCAATTCGTTTAGCTGAAGTCATCGTTTATAATTCAACCAATCAAATTGTTCAGTGCGGGGTCACCGACGCTTCTGGAAACTTAAAGGCGCTGGACGGAGCAGGTGATTTAAAAATTCCTAAAACCGCAGGCAACTACATCGTGCAAGTATTAGCTAGAATAAATACTGATTTTGTTGTCGCCTCGAAGCCAACAACGACGCTACACGTTTCGATTAAAAAAGATAAGTACACCAATAAAGTTCATAAATTAATTTCAACATCTTATTCAAACGGCATTGATGGAATAGGACTAGAGCTTATCGCTTACGCTAGACAAACTGACGATATTGAAATGGCCGGCGGAGCTTTTAATATTTTAAACAGTATCTACACCACTTATAAATATTTAAGCTCTCATACCGGCACGGTCGATGCGACATGTTTGAATAATAAAATAGAAACTTATTGGAAAGCTGGATTTAATCCTTATCAGTATTTAAGTCCAAGCGCAGATCCAAGTTACCTACCCAATACTTCTTATTATAATGGTGCGGGCGATAAGACCTTAAATATCAGCGGTGGCCGTTTAGGAAATACCAGTGTTGAAAATACAGATCACTTCGACGACTACGTTATTATTCATGAGTTAGGCCACTTTATCGAAGATAACTGCGGACAATTAACCAGTCCTGGCGGAACACATGCGCTTGTTTCGCGGATCGATCCGCGCCTAGCTTGGTCAGAAGGTTGGTCAAATTTTTTAGCTGGTCAGGTAATGTATAATTCTATTGGCGAAATTAATCCTGAATTCGCCGCGAAAATGACAGCGCAAGGTTTGCCGACGGCGTGGACTTACTTTAGCAGTACCATCGGATTTTCAGATTCTGTTTTAAATATTAACAATGGCACAGGATTTATGTTTGATCTAAAAAAAGCAGGAAGCAATCCTGATACTTGGCAAACAGGAACTTACACTGGAAGCTATTTTGATAAAGTCAGCGGTACAAGTTACCCCGGTGAAGGACATTTTCGCGAAGGCGCCATTTCCAGAGGATTCTTTAAGTTAACAAACGGCTGCGGAACAACTTGTGCAGCATCCCCAGTTGCTTTCGAAACGATTTGGAAATCAATCGATAGAATCACGGGTGTTGGTAAAAGTACTTTTACTTTTAAAAGTTCGCATGACGTTTTAGAAAATGTAAAAAGTATTTTAGGCAGTTCATGGAGCGGCGATAACTTAACGAAAACTCAAACCGAAGCCTTGCATTTATTTTCGGATGGCTCTTATTCATCTGGTGGAAATAACAAATGGGTGCCATATGGAACCTACTTAGCAAGTACCAGCGCCACGGCGTGCGCTAGCGGTAATTTATATATTGAACCAAGATCAGACGACCCTGTTCTAGCAGGTACAAATTCAGACCAACGTTATTCAAATCAGTATTTAACATTAGACTTATCATTATTGCCGAACGTGAGCGAGATTAACATTACGTTCAGTTCGCAAGTTGGTACAGCGACCGAGTTTGACTTACTATTATTCAAAGAAAATTATGTTTTTAATATTGATTACAGTTGTTCGTCTTCTGATTCAAATGGAAATTGTTTGACGACTTGGCAACCCAGTCGAACGGTTACTAGTGATGTTGTCAGGTACGATCGCCGTCCGGGATCGACGATTACAACTAAAAAAATAGCCAATTTACAAAGCCTAGATCACACCCAACGCTATTTACTAAATATAAGAGCGTACACACCTGCCAAAACCTTTTCTTCGACGACAAGCTACAAGTACGAAATTAAAGATCAATCGGGAAATTATATATGTCTTTAAAAAAATTAGTCTTAGCCTCATTATTCGTTGTATTCACCAGTGCAGGATATTGTTACCTATTTATTCCTACTGCTGAAGCCAATAAGCCAATTTCCTTCAACGTGCCGACATCAGAATTTACGGGCTACGGCCCCGTTGATCGCGTTATAAATATCAAGATTAAAGAAGATGAAGTGGCAAAAAACGATAAAGATGTCGTAAAAATAAGAACACAAATCTCAATGCCTTTCGATTTTGATGAAAACTTAGATTACAAATGGATTTTAACCGAAAACATCCAAATTAAAGAAGGCCAATTGAACGGCCAAATTAAAAACCTGAAGGCCAAACATTCGATCACCGTCGAAATTTCGGTCACTGGATTTAGCACGGTCGCCAATCGACAAATTATATTTCAGGTCTCGGGTTTTAAAAACGGACGTCGCGTTTTTGCTGACGGCATTATCGCTTCTCAGAAAGAAAGCACCTTTGAGGATATCGTACAGAACGTAGAAAAAATTCGTGCGGCGAAATCGCAAGAAGAAGACAATTAGCATGAAAATTTACAAGATAGTTCCTTTAATAATGATTTTTTCAAGTTGCGCAAAGCTAGCGACCGGTATTGATACCAACCCTACTCTTTCTGCCGAAATCGCAGAATGTGTCACATCGACATCGTATTCACCTTCGGTGACCGTGACAGGAGCAGCCTTTTTCTTTAAGCGCGGCTTAATCGTTAATTCATCAGGCGCAACGGTAACTTCAATTGTTTTGGGAGCTCCTATATCAACGGCACTTCCGATTAAGTACGCTGAAATTCGAGTTTTAAATAGCTCGGGAACCATCGTGCAATGCGGACAAACCGATTCATCCGGCACACTCAAAGCATTAGATGGAACATCAAGTTTATCAATTCCAAATGTGGGCGGCAGCTACACCGTTCAGGTGTTATCAAGAACAAATCACACTGTCGCTGTTCCCGGCGGCAAAACAGCATTCAAGGTTTATACCTCGGTAAAATCTGATCTTTACGCCAACACGGTTTACATTTTATCAAGCACCGTCGCTTCTGCGGGTAGTGGTGGATCTGTTTCAACATCATTAACCGCTTACGCACGTGAATCTGATTCTTCGATTATTAATGGTGGTGCGTTTAATATTTTAAATAATATTGTAACGACGTACGACTACTTAGCGCAAAATACGTCGACTTCTGATCTGCGCTGCCTAAATCCTAAATTAGATGTTTATTGGAAAGCTGGATTTAACCCGGCTCAGTACGTTTATCCTGACCAAAATCCAAGTACTTTAGGAACGCTTTCATTTTATGTTCGAGGAGACAACCAATTATTTATTAATGGCGGTCGATTAGGTAACGTGGCTTCTCAAGATACCGACCACTTTGATGATACCGTTATTATTCATGAACTAGGTCATCACGTTGAAGATGTCTGTGGAAAAATGGATTCTCCAGGCGGAACTCATTATGGCCTTTACCGTATCGATCCACGCTTGTCTTGGTCTGAAGGATGGGGAAACTACTTTGGTGCCCATCAAGTTAGAAATAATATTGCAAACATCAATCCTGATTTATCAGCCCAAGTCACAGGATCTGGCGGATGGCTTTATTATCTAGATACTGATGGTTACACCGACGCAGGATCATCGTCTGGAAAAGAATATATACGCATCGATTTGAACACGGCAGGTAATAATCCCAAGTCGATCATGACTGATTACGGAACACGTTACTTTGATAAAGTGGATGCGTCGACGAATCCTGGCGAAGGACTCTTCCGAGAAACTTCAATTTCTCGAAGCTTATTTAAAATAACTAATAATTGCTCAGGCTGCGCAAATACCGCCTTTTCATATATATGGAAAGCTTTTGAAAATAACACTTCAGGAATTGGAATGGGAAAAAGCGATTATCCCTTTAGAAGCGCGGCTCGCTTTTATAGTCGTCTAAATGCGGCGTATTCAAATTCAACTCCGGCTGCGATTGATACAATTTTAAATTCTGACGAAGCCCAACAGCGCGAAACAAATTCGGTCTACGTTGATGCTGGTAGCAACAGAGTCGCGGTGCCTTACGGAATTAAATTAGTTTCGGGTTTGACCTGCCTTTTAAAAATTCAGCCGCGTCAAGACAGCGGGTTAAACGCAAACTTTTTATCAGACCAACGGTTTTCGAATCATTTTTATTATGTGGCTTTGGGTAGTTTAGCGGGCGTAACTGAGATTCGCGTGTCTTCAACCTACGTGGCCGGAACAACGGGGATCGATGTAGATGCGATTCTTTACGGAGAAAGTTATAATTATGATGAAGACTGTACTTCGTTTTCGTCCGGCACTGGCGCTTGCCTAGCTTCGCAAAAAGTTTCTAGCAGTAGTAGTATAGTTCGTGCCGACCGCACGGCGGGCAATGGAGTTAAAATAATCAGCTTGGCTGGCCTATCTGCCGCCAATAATTATCTACTAAATGTACGCGCTTACACCGCTGCGAAAACAACAGTCTTAGGCACCACAGAATACTCGTACACTATAACAAATCAATCTGGAGCGTCTTTATGTCCCGCAAATTCATACTAAATTCAATATTAGCTATTTCGTTCGGCGCTGTCGTTGGTTACAACACCGTCGATTATTTTAAAAACAGAAATTCTCCACATCGCTATTTAGCATCTATGACAATGTCTAAAATCGCGGCCGAGCAGTTTTCAAAAACCTTGATCGATTTAAAAATTAAGAATGTTGATATCGCATTACTAGATACAGATGTATCGACGATCAGAATCAGTTTGCAGGCCTATAAGCCAATTCCAGCAGGGTTAACTTACACCTGGAATTTACCGGCCGATGTGCAGCTGATCGGCAACAGCCAAGTTAGCGGCGTGTTACCCGAATTTGGCGCTAATCAAACGCAAGAACTCATTTTAAAAGTCACTGGCTACAGCAAAGTTAAAAAAAGTTATATCAGCTTTTCTTTAAATGGAGAGGTTGAAAATGCCAAGTTTCAACGTGAAGCTTTAGTTTCTTCACGTCCCGAAGATTCTTTCGAGTACGTCGTTCAGCAATATGAAAGATCTAAAGCCAACGAAGTTAAGGTGAATGGCAAACTGGGTAAATCAGAATCAAAAGGCCCTATTGATATCAATAAGGTCGTTCATTAATTCTTTACTACAGCGGAATAACTTCGATCGCTGGATTAAATTCATCTTTTAAAATACCTTCGATGGCCATCAACGTACCTGTCGTCGAACTTGGGCACGTGCCACAAGCCCCTTGGTACGAAACGTAAACTTTCATCTCGTCAAATTTGATCACTTCAATATCGCCGCCATCGCCTTGAAGGCCTGGTCGAATCGTACGATCTAGAATCTCTTCAATCTGTTGAAGCTCGGGAGATAAATTTTGACGTGCCATTTTCTTTTCATCCAGAATCGTTTGATTCGGATTATGCATTGGTAAACGCGTTTGAATCACGGCGCAAACTTCTTGTTGTAATTGATCGCTATCGGCATCGAATTGATGAGTCACCGTGATCACGTTCTGAAAGAAATGCACTTGGCGAACGCCTTCGATTTGAAATAATGCTTTTGATAAAATGTTGTGTTCAGCCTCTTCAATTGAAGAGTAAGTCGCCTTTCCATCATTTAATACTGGTCGATCCAAAATAAATTTCCATGCATTTGGATTTGGAGTCGCTTGGACGCGGATTAAAATTTCAGAGGAACTCATAACAACATCCTTCTTGCTTTTTTAACGGCTTCAACCGTTTTTTCAATGTCAGTTTCATTATTGTATAAAGAAATAGAAGCACGAACTGTTCCGGTTAAACCGAACTTTTTTAATAAAGGCTGCGTGCAATGATGGCCTACGCGAACGGCCACACCCATCTGGTCTAAAATCTGACCGATATCTGAATGATGGGCTCCTTGTAGATTAAAACTGACGATGGCCGCTTTATTTTTAGCCGTTCCAAACAATTTGATTTCAGGAATTGATAACAAACCTTCGGTTAACTGATTCATTAACTTTTGTTCGTGCGCAAAAACATCTTCGATATTTAATTTCGTAAAAAATTGAATAGCAGCCGCCGTGCCGACAGCCCCCTCAACATGCGGAGTTCCCGCTTCAAACTTAAAGGGCAAATCGTTGAATGTCGTTTTATCAAAACCAACAGAAGAAATCATGCTGCCGCCAGTTTGGTACGGTGGCATTGTAGAAAGTAAAGATTTTTTTCCGTACAAAGCACCAAAGCCAAAAGGGCCAAATAACTTATGCGAAGATAAGACAAGAAAATCGACATCTAGCTTTTGAACATCGATTTTTTTCTGAGAAATTAATTGGGCTGCATCTAGGATTGTGATCGCACCAACCGATTTAGCCTTAGCCACAATCTTTTCCACATCGGTAATTGTTCCTAGAATATTTGAACAACCCGAAAAACTAACTATTTTCGTTTTTGTCGTAATGACTTGATCAATTGACGATGCTTCTAGTTCGCCCGTCTCGTTCACCGCGATGTATTTAACAACGCACTTCTTTTTTAAAGCTAGAATTTGCCAAGGAACGATGTTTGCGTGATGTTCAAGTTCGGTCAGGACGATTTCATCGCCTTCATTTAAAAATGTTTCGCCGTAGCTAGACGCTAAAAGATTTAAACCTTCCGTTGTGCCTTTAGTAAAAATAATTTCTTCGGTCGATGCCGCGTTAAATAATTTACGAATAGCTTCGCGACCGTTTTCGAATTCAACGGTGCCTTTATCACTTAAATAGTGCGCACCCCGATGAACATTTGCCGTTTCAAATTTATAGAAATTTGTAATACGGTCGATCACCACATTTGGTTTTAATGTTGTCGCTGCGCTATCTAAATACACAAGGTCATGGCCATTTACTTTTTGGCCTAATGCGGGAAACTGACTGCGTATTTCAGATGAATTAAACATTGTTGACCATTCGATCTAACTTTTGGTGGATGATCTTTAAAAGCCAGTTTTGAATCGATTTATTTTCGAATTGAAAAATAAGTTCTTGCGCATAACCGAAAGAAAGCATCTTAACGGCTTCATATTGGTTGATACCACGACTTAAAAAATAAAATATTTGATCTTTATCTAACTGACCAACCGTAGACCCATGACCTGCCTTAACGTCATCTGCATAAATTTCTAATTGCGGAATTGAATCAGCCTGAGCTTCGCGAGTTAAAAGTAAGTTATTATTTAATTGTTCAGAATTTGCTTTCTGCGCATCTTGCTCGATACGAACGCGACCACGGAAAACGCTATGAGCGGCCCCGGCCAAAACAGATTTATAAACTTGTTTTGAGTTGTTTGCTCCGATTGAATGTTGAATGAAAGTGTAGTGATCCGCGTGCTGATCAGTGTTTAAAGCATTTAGTCCGTAAACACCCGCGTCGGCGTGCTGACCTGCAAAGTTTAAATGCATATAATGTCTAGATAGTAATCCACCCACGGTCATCGTAAACGCCATCACAACGGCATCTGACAAAACGTCGATTTCAGTTTGCGAGAAATGGTACGATTTACTGTTTTCGTTTTGAATTTGAATCAACTTAACGTGGGCTTTCTCTTTCACGATAAGATTTAAATTTAAATTGAATCCATTTTGTGTTGTCTCGTCGATGTTAATCGATTGGGTCAATAAACTTAAATGGGCTCTTGAACCTACTTCAACTTCAACTTTTTGGCTTAAGAAATAGGGAACTTTTTCAATCGCAACAAAAACCAAATGTAAGGGTTTCTCGAAAATTTTATTTTCGGGAATTTTTATAACGATTTTATCTTTTAGGCACGCATTGGCAAATTTGATGACTTTTTCTTCGACGTGATTTTCTGCAACCACTAAGTCTTCTGCAATGACTTTTTGAATTTCTAAGTCACTACCAAGATCATCTGACAAAGTTTGATTCAAATCTCCGTTAACGAAAACAACGTTATGAAAATCAGATGGCAAATGCTGCGCCAGCTGGTGAAGTTGATCATGGGTTAAGTGCGTTTGAATATCTGATTTAAAATGCCAAGCGGTATTTTTAAACTCTGTTAAAGACGTATACTTCCATGCCTCTTCTTTTTTAGAAGGCATCGATTTTTTTAAATTTTCTAACAGATTAGAATCTAAAATCATAAGTTTCCTTTAGTCGGCTGGTTCAAAGTAATTTTCGTTTAAAAACTACATCAACCAGTCGTACCCTTTTTTCTCGAGTTCAAGAGCTAAGCTTGCATCACCTGTTTGAATAATCTTGCCATTCGCTAAGACGTGAACAAAGTCAGGCTTAATATAATCAAGTAAACGTTGGTAATGTGTAACCAATACGACGGCATTTTGTTTCGTTTTTAATTTATTCACGCCTTCAGCCACAACTTTTAAAGCATCGATATCAAGACCAGAATCAGTTTCGTCCAGCAAAGCTAATCGCGGAGACAGCACAGCCATCTGTAAAATTTCATTTCGTTTTTTCTCGCCACCTGAAAAGCCGACGTTCACACCGCGATCAAGGTATTCTTGGCGCATGTTTACTAATTTCATTTTTTGATAAAGAAATTCGCGAAATTCGCCTTCGCTCATAGGTTCTGAGCCTTGATGCTGAAGAACCGAATTAAAAGAAGTATGTAAAAAATTAAAATTCGTTACCCCTGGAATTTCGATTGGGTACTGAAAAGCTAAAAAGATTCCTTCTTTCGCCCGCACATCCGGAGCTAATTCTAGCAAATTCTGCATTTGAAAGTTAATTTCGTATTTAATTTCGCCCGAAGTAACTTCATACGATGGGTGGCCCGCTAAAATCTTTGATAACGTACTTTTACCTGAACCATTGGGTCCCATGATCGCATGCGTTTCGCCAGCATTCACTTTAAGGTTTAAGCCCTTAAGAATTTCTTTATTATCGATTTTAGCGTGTAAATTTTTAATTTCTAACATTTTTTATTTTCCTTAATTCGTTTCTATAATTTTTAAAATTAACCGACCGAGTTTTCTAATTTCATTTCAATTAACTTCACGGCTTCGACAGAAAACTCTAACGGAAGTTGTTTGAATACGTCTTTACAGAAACCATTCACTAACATTGAAATCGCTTTTTCTGAATCAAGTCCACGCGACTGAAGATAAAAAATTTGATCTTCAGATAAACGCGATGTCGTTGCTTCGTGCTCTAGCGTTGCAGATTTATTTTTGACTTCGATGTACGGAAACGTGTGTGCGCTTGATCTGTCACCCACAAGCATTGAATCGCATTGCGAATAATTACGTGCATTTTCAGCCGTCGGCATAATTTTAACTTGTCCGCGGTAAGCGTTTGATGAATGACCCGTCGAAATCCCTTTCGAGATGATCGTGCTTTTTGTGTTCTTACCGATGTGGATCATTTTTGTTCCGGTATCGGCCTGCATGTAATCATGAGTTAACGCCACTGAATAAAAGGCACCCTCTGAATTATCACCTTGTAGAATGACCGAAGGATATTTCCAAGTGATAGCAGATCCTGATTCAACTTGCGTCCAAGAGATTTTTGAATTCACGCCTTTGCAGATACCACGCTTGGTGACGAAATTATAAATTCCGCCCTTACCGTTTTTATCGCCAGAGTACCAGTTTTGAACTGTTGAGTATTTAATTTCAGCGTTATCAAAAGCGACAAGTTCAACAACCGCCGCGTGAAGTTGATTTTCATCACGCTGAGGCGCCGTACAACCTTCAAGGTAATTTACGAAACTGCCTTCTTCGGCGATGATCAATGTTCTTTCGAACTGACCTGTTTCTTTCGCGTTGATACGGAAGTAAGTCGATAAGTCCATTGGGCAGCGAACACCTTTTGGAATGTACACGAAAGATCCGTCAGAAAATACGGCCGCGTTTAAAGCCGCGTAGTAATTATCTGTAATCGGAATAATCGTACCTAAGTGTTTTTTAACTAGATCCGGATACTTCTGCATAGCTTCAGAGATTGAACAGAAAATAACGCCAACTTTATCAAGCTCAGCATGATGAGTCGTTGCGATACTGACCGAGTCAAATACCACATCAACCGCAACACCCGAAATTCGCTTTTGCTCTTGCAACGGAATTCCTAAACGTTCAAAAGTTTTGATCAACTCGGGGTCGATCTCGTCCATTGAAGTTGCGGATTCTTTTTTTGGCTTTGGTGCCGAATAATACGTTAAATCTTGAAAATCAATTTTTGGATACGAAACATGGGCCCACGTCGGCTCGGTTAAAGTTGTCCAATGTTTGTAGGCTTTCAAACGGTAGCTCAACATCCACTCGGGTTCGTTCTTTTTTGCCGAGATAATGCGAATGATATTTTCGTTTAAGCCCTTGCCGACGTTTTCAGATTCGATGTCTGTGGTGAAACCGTATTTGTATTCATAATTCTCAGACATGCAGGACCTCGCTCAACGAAACTGATTTATAAAACTCTTGAACTTTTTTATTTAAATTTGAAATAGGACTAGTGATATTGCAGGTGCCAGAGATTTCACAAGGTTCGTCGTTACCTAAACATTTTGTTAAAGCGACGTGGCCCTCTAACATCTCGGACAAACCATGAACCGAAACTTCGCTTAACGGACGGGCTAGCACATAACCGCCACTTGCGCCGTACTCTGCTTTTAATAGACCGCGCGATGCCAAGGCCTGAAGCACTTTAGCCATCACTTCAAAAGGAATGTGCATTTGTTCAGAAATTTCTTTGGCCGAGGTCAAATCCTGGTCTGATTTGCCACTGATATGCTTTAAAGCCATTAAAGCGTATTCCATTTTTTTATTCATCTTGTTCATGATTATACCACTGTTTACGGTAAGTTAGCATTAATTTGTGTTTAGACAAGTTATATACGTTTTATTTAATCGTATTTTGATAAGAAAATTATCTGAATCGTAGATGAAAGGCAAATGAAAATTGAAGGTACCAGGTACCTATTGGCTCAAAAGGTACCTGGTAACTTTTAGATTAAAAAGTACCCATTACTATTTTTTGGTCTATTGTCAAAAGAGGGGTTATTTGTTGATGATGATGCCGAACGGGTTCAAGGCTTTGGCTTCCGTCACGTCTTTTTCGTCGATGGGCCCAATGATGATTCTGCGGTAGCGCTTAGCCATTTCAGTCAGAAGTTCCTGATCATAGAACTTTTGATTTCTGATCATCAAAGGAAAAATCACGACGTCGGCACGTAAATTTAGGGCTTCTAATAAATGCATCGAACGCATCGCCGTGATTTTTAAAATTTCCGGCTGAGTTGTTCCGTATAAATAAGCCGGCGCCACATCTTTTAAAGATTTCGCCATCGCCTCGTACGGGCTGGTGACTATAAAATTTTCGCCTTTTTCCATACCCGCTTTTTTAATATCATCGAAAAAAATCATATGACCAGCTTGAGCATTTTCCAGCATATTGAAAATGATTTTCTTTTGCGGAAGCAAATCACGCAAGTCAGAAACTAAAATCACGTCGTTTTTAATATCTTCATACTTCGCGTAACGAACTGGTTTTAATTTTGCGTCCCAATATTTTTTACCGATAACTAAGCGACCGTCTTCGGTAGATAAAACGTCTAAATACAAATTAGGTTCGTTTTTTAAAGCTGATTCCAAATTTTTAAATGACGGTTTAATAAAAACTATCGGCAGTTTAGATGCTTCCGCCGTTGTGTAAAGTGGATGCTGATAATCAACGTAAACATGAGATCGGCCCCAGAACTTGATCGTCCAGAATACAAGAAAACTAACAAACAAACTGCCTATGGTAACTAGTATGATTCTCATGCCCTGACTATTACTTTGTCTTCATAGAATATGCAACTGCTACAAACCACCGCATTCGTCGCCTAAAATTTTCTTTGTGTATTCATCGGCAGCAACCATGTCTGATAGATAGGGCGTATCGTTGATGACAGCGTATTCCGCAAAAGAAAGGTTCAGAATTTTTTTAGAAGTTTTAAGTTTTTCGCGCTTCCAAGAGCTTGAACTAAGTACACGTTTTACATCGGTTAAGTTTTTTACCAAAACTAAATCGTCACTGACAATTTCGTGACCCACAGCTTTTCTAGATTTGACGTAGCCATCTAGCAACCTGCGCGCGCCGGTTAAGCCGCGGTTATAAGCTAAGTAAACTAAATTTCTTTTTATTTTCTCGTTCATTACGTTTTTGATTTCTGGAATATCATCGACGATACCTTCGATCGAAATCTGATCAAGCATCGTGTGTAGATAATTAAAAAACATCGCCCGGTACGGATTTCGTGGCAGCGCTATCACCGAACATCGGTTCTTAACTTCAAATGCTCCGCTATCAAACGACCCAACGACACTTGAAATGCGCTGACACGACGGGCGTGAACTTTGTAGTAAAATGGTGCGCGTGCGCTCGACCAAATTATTTGCGGCAATACGCTGAAGGCCGTTTCCGGTAAACTGTGTGATGCCCGAATCTTTTCCTTTTTTATTAAATGCGTTCACGTGAAAACCACTTTCAATCATGATCTGCAAAAAGAAATCTTTTGAGTCTAAATTAAAACAGTCCATCACGTCTTGATACGCGTTATAGGTCAGTGTCGTGTAAGCCTCACTCATGCAAGGCTTCATCTTAGTCGCCTTTGGTGCCGCGGATGGGCCACTACACAAAGCAAAACCTGCCCCGTAATTTCTTTGCGCGGCCTGCACACAACGCATCGGAATACTAGAACTCCAATCACCGTAATGCGCTTTTTGATAATATTCGGGTGCCATAGATAAAATCTGATTTTCCAAATAATTTCTTCCGGAACCATCCGAGCATGATTCAAATCGTAACGGTGGCGGGCTCGCAGAAGCAGGCTCACGCATCACATCTTTCGTTTGATTTTCACGTGTTTGATGAGAACAACTTAAAAGAAATAGAACGCCAAATAACAATGAAAAGTTTACGGTTTTCACCTTGCCGCACGTCTTGTTTCGATTTACGCTTTTAAACATGAAAAACAAAAGACATTTCCTTTTTAATACAAAAAATTTAGCGGCATTGGCTTCAGCACTTATCGTAGCACAACTTAGCTATGCAGCCCCACCCCCGACCTCGACCAACGTAGGATCAGGAGCCAGTCCGATCGAATCATTGCTTCAAGCTAGTTTTGTTGTTCAGTTAGTTCTTTTAATTTTATTAAGCCTTTCGATTCTAAGCTGGGCCATAGGCTGGTCTAAGTACAAACAGTTTAAAGCTTTGAAACATGCCAACGCATCTTTTGATCAGTTGTTTTGGAAAATGACTTCGCTAGATGACATGTACGAAAAGGTCACGACACATGCCTTAAGTTCACACGCGCGCGTTTTTAAAGCGGCGTATTTAGAAATGAAAAAAATTGCTGAATCTCCGTTATTAAATAACGCTCACTCTAAAGAAGGCGAAAATCCGCAGTTATCAGGAATCGACAATTTAGAACGCGTTGCTAGAAAAACTATTGAAAACGAAATGTCTGATATGGAATCACGCTTAACAATTTTGGCTTCGACGGGATCAACAGGTCCATTCATCGGTTTATTCGGAACCGTTTGGGGTATTATGGGATCATTCCATAAAATTGGCCAAACCGGCTCTGCAAGCTTGTCGGTGGTTGCACCCGGAATTTCTGAAGCGTTGATTGCTACCGCGATCGGTTTATTTGCCGCGATTCCGGCCGTGATTATTTACAATCAATGTATCGCTGTCATTCGCAAAGAAGAAATTGATTTGAATAACTTTACCGGTGATTTTTTAAACGTCGTTAAACGCAATTTCTTTAAAGGTTAGTTATGGGAATGAATTCCAACCAATCTAGCAGCAAATCAAAAATGGTCATGAGTGAAATCAACGTGACCCCTTTCATCGATGTGATGTTGGTGCTTTTAGTTATCTTTATGGTCACGGCACCTATGATGCAGCAAGGATTAGAAGTTAATTTACCTAAAACGGCCGCTTCTGGAATCGATTTAAAGGAAGATCCGTTTATTTTAGTCATTGATAGTAAAGGCCAAATGAAGATCGGCGATATCGGAATTGGCATGACGCAGATGAAAGATAAATTAAAAGCCATATTTGACGCTAGAAAAAATAAACAGATCTATATTCAAGCCGACCGTAAAGTCGACTACGGCATCGTTGCCGAAGCCATGGCAGAAGCCCGCGCGGCCGGAATTTTTAATATTAATTTAATTACCCTACCTAAGGATTAATATTTGGCAGCCGAAAAGTTACCGATCGAAAATTTAGACAAAGAAATCCGCGAGAAAAAATTCAAGCAAGGAATTATGATCTCGGTGATTGCGCACGTCTTACTTGTGATCACTTTCACGGTAAAAACAAATTTATTTAAGAAACCCCCAATTGATATTACGCAAGCCATTCGCGTGGATATGATTGGGTTACCTGATAAGGTGACTTCAAATCAGCTGCCCGCAAAGGTTCAAGAAGTTCTGAAAGAAAAAGAACCGCCTAAGCCTGTTGAAGAACCAACACCAGAACCAAAAAATGAAAAACCTGTACCGGTCGAAAAGAAAGACAAAGTAGTTCTTCCTAAAAAAGAACTTCCGAAGCCTAAGGTTGATACTGAAGCGATTAATTTAAAAAAAGTGAAGGCCACGCAAAAAAATGCGCTTGAAAAATTAAAGGCGCAGTCTGCGATCGAAAAAATTAAAGAAGACATGCAAAAAGAAGAAGCGCGAAAAAATGCCGTGGCAGCCGTCATGAAAGGTCGCGTGATTTCAGCCGGAACTTCACTGACAGGATTAGATAAAATTCAATCCGATGCTTACTTACAAACACTTGACGCTCACATCAAACAATATTGGACTTTGCCGCAGTGGTTAATTAACAAACCGTACAAAGCACGCGTCTTAGTTAAGTTTGATAGTACCGGTAAGATTTTATCAAAACAGATCGAAAGTAGCAGCGGCGTTAAGGCTTACGATGATTACTGCTTACAATCGATTACGCAGGCAGAACCATTTCCTAAGTTTTCAGAAAAGTTTTCAGAAAAATATAAAAGTGACGGCGTCTTGATTGGTTTTCCAGAGTAATTTTTCAAAGGAGTTTATTGTGACCAAGTTTTTAATCTCATTCTTGCTATTCATTTCGGTAAGCGCGAATGCGCAGACTTCTTACATCAAAATTGGCGATGCTAAAGCTAAAAAAACTGTTTTGGGATTGGCATATTTTAATAATTTAGGATCTTCGAATACGGGATCTGCCACCGCGATCACCGCTGATATTCATAAACTTTTGAAAGATGATTTAAATCTTTCAACATATTTTCAAATCGTCGATAACGCTGGATTTTTAGAAGATCCTTCGAAAACCAGCATTAAACCCACCGGTAAAGAATCAAACGGATTTAAATTTGAACCCTTAAAAACGGCCGGAATGGAATACGCCTTACGCACAGGCTATTCAGTTATTGGTCCCGATTTGATCGTTGAATCCTTTCTTTACGATGTAGAGAAAAAAGATTTAGTCGTCGGCAAAAGATACAAAGCTCCAATGGGGGCCTCTAGACAAATCGGCCACACGATGGCGAATGATATTTTAGAAGCTTTGACAGGCGTTCGCGGCGCTTACATGTCGAAACTTGTGATAACCAGCGACCGCGCTGGCGGACAAGCTAAAGAGGTTTACACGATGAACTGGGATGGCAGCGATATCGAAAAAATCAGTAACCATAAATCAAGTGCGCTATCACCGAACTGGTCGCCCGATGGAAAGAAAGTCATCTATTCGGTCTTTACAACTTTTATCCGTAAAGGTGCGGGATCGACGACCAACGTCAGTTTGTACACTTACGATATGACAACAGCTAAAAGAACCTTAACGTCGTACCGTCCCGGAATTAATTCAGGTGCTACTTTTTCTCCGGATGGAAAGTCGATTTACTTAGGAATGTCGATGGGCTCTGGCGCCGCTGATATTTACCGAATTAATTTAACAGGTGATATCATAAAGCGTTTAACAACTGGGCCGGCTGGCGCCATTAACGTTGAACCTTCGTTGAATCCTGAAGGCACAAGAATCGCGTTTTCATCTGAACGTGGTGGCCGCCCGATGATTTATACAATGGATAGTGATGGATCCAATGCAAAACGTTTAACTTGGGATGGAGAATATAACTCGTCACCAAGCTGGTCGCCAGATGGTAAAAAAATTGCGTTTGCCGGACAGTCCGAGAAAAAACATTTTGATATTTTTGTGATGAACGCTGATGGAACAAATATCGTACGCGTCACCACGGCTAAAAAAGCGAATGGAACATGGGCCCACAACGAAGATCCAAGCTTTTCTCCGGATAGTCGTTATGTTGTTTATACAAGCAATCGTACGGGTAAAAACCAGGTTTATATCTCGACAATTGATGGTTCTGAAGAACGCCGTGTCACTAATGATTCTCATAACTATTATAGGCCCAAATGGTCAAAGAATATAGAGTAACTACTAAGCACCGGGTCAAGACGTCTTGACCCAATCTTAAAGAATCTTTAATCATATACGTATGAAAACACATACGTATAAACCAAACCGCCTTGTTGTTCTATTCATCTATTTAATCGCATTTGTTCTTATGACTTTCAGCTTCCACACACGCGCCGACGCGGCCGAAGCAGCTGGTACAACTGGTACTGCAAAAGTTGAAACCACTAAAAAAGAAGTCGCCAAAGAAACTAAGGCTGACAAAAAAGCCAAAGACGCTGTAAAAAAATCTGGCGACACAACAATCGTTATCGATACATCAGTGGGTAAAATCACCGTTAAGTTAAATGCTGAGAAAGCTCCGATCACGGTCGAAAACTTTTTAAAATACATTGATAACAAACATTACAATAAAACGATTTTTCACCGCGTGATGAAAGATTTCGTGATTCAGGGTGGCGGTCACTTAGTTGACATGACTGAAAAACCAACCGAATTCCCGGCCATTAAAAACGAAGCTGATAACGGTTTATTCAATAAGCGCGGCACAATTGCGATGGCTCGTATGAACGAAAAAGATTCAGCGACGGCGCAATTCTTTATTAACGTTGTTAACAATTCGATGCTTGATTACCAATCGCCACAACAATTCGGTTACGCCGTTTTTGGTGAAGTGACTTCAGGTATGGACGTTGTTGATAAAATTAGAAACGTAGAAACAACAACAAAAGGTCCGCACGCTGACGTTCCTGTCAAACCAATCACAATCAACTCAATCACCAGAAAATAATTTCTAGAAAGAACTAAACTATGCATGCATTATTTGAAACTACAGCCGGTAACTTTAAAATTAAACTATTCAACGATTTGACTCCTAAAACTGTTGAAAACTTTGTTGGCCTTGCCGAAGGTACGAAAGAATTCACAGATACAAAAGGCGAAAAAGTAAAACGTCCATTTTACGACGGTCTTAACTTTCACCGCGTGATCAAAGATTTCATGGTTCAAGGTGGTTGCCCACGTGGAACTGGTACTGGCGATCCAGGATACCGTTTTGCGGATGAATTTGTTCCGTCTTTGAAACACAACAAGCCTGGTATTTTATCGATGGCAAATTCTGGCCCTAACACAAATGGGAGCCAATTCTTTATCACAGTTGTTCCAACACCTTGGTTAGATAACCGTCACACAGTTTTCGGTGAAGTGGTTGAAGGTTATGATATCGTTGATGCGGTTTCAAAAGTTCGCACTTTACCAGGCGACAAACCGGCAGAACCAATCATCGTAAAACACGTTAAAATTATTCGCGATTAATTCTAGCGAAAATTCGAAATTTTACTTAAAAAGGCAGCCCTTAAAAAACTGCCTTTTTTATTTTTTATGCCGGCTTCGGGCCAAGCCTTACCAATGTTTAACAGACAGGTCGGCAAAAATTGTCGTTTCTTAAAATGAGACACTCTAACTGCATCTGATTAATTATTACAGGATAAATTATTGCAGTTACCCCTTATATAGGGAGTGTTCAATTATGAAACATCTTATCTTAATTCTATTAACTACGGTTTTTGCGGCGCAGGCGATGGCTATTTCTGCACGTAAAATTGCTTATGGTAGAAAATGGGGTCAGAAGGCCGCTGTTGAAGTTGAATCTATAGAACAACTTTTAAAGCGTCTTAACGTTGAATCTAAAATGCCCGAACCGAATTACTTTCAAAAATTTAGATTAGAATTAAATAAATTAGCGAAAGAAGAACAAGCTTTAGCAAAATCGCGTGGCGTTTTAAAACATTCGTTGATCAAACTTCCAGTTGATACACTAGGATTCTTTATCGCTACTGGCGCCGTGAACTACATCAGCATGTGGGAAAAGGCCGGCGGAAACCCAATGGTCTTTGAAGACCAAGTGATGAATTTAACAGACCCTGTTGCGACTTTCTCATTCTATTCTTTCATGGTCGCCAACGGTTTCTATATGAATTTTAGAACAAGTGGCTTATCACCCGAAGCAAAAGCGTTAGCGATGCGCCGTTTATCTTATCAAGCGATGGCGGCTGGTTCGTTGGCTTCGTCTGTTGTTGGCGACATTGGCCACAGTATTAAGTCATGCACCGATAGTTGGTTTCCGAAACACAAATCGGTCATGGAAGATTACGCAAATAAAGAAAAACAACAACAGTCCGATGAACTTTGTAACAAAGCCAATGAACTTTGGACTGCAAAAAACATGAGTCAAAAGTACGTTCCGCAAATCGTATCTTTGATGTTGGTGCAGTCAGCGACCGAACTGGCCCAGATGGGCGCTAGTAAAGCGGTTACCGTTTCGGCTGAACAAATTATGAAAGGCATTACGGCTTTAGGAACAAAAGCTGGTTTTCAAATGCTTTTCGTCAACGTCGCATTAGCGGGAACACCTTCTGGCTGGGCGATTAAAGGATTCACCATTGTTGGTAAATTAGTTCAGTTTTTTGGGTTCGTGGGCGTCGATCATTTACTAAATAACACAATTACCCGCGCCACAAACAACTTCTTCCGCCCGATCGTTTTTAAATATTTTGATCGTTATGGATTAGATGCTAATTTTGAAGTTGGCGGAAAATACGGCTGGGATTTAGAAAAAATAACAAGCTTAAGAGAAATGTTTGATCCATCTGCCCGCCCTGATAAACGCACGGCTGAAGGTGTTTTTAGTTTTGATAAATTTCAAACTAATTTTCCGAATGAAATTAAAAATTTCACCAGCCAATTACAAGCTTGGAGAGATCACTTAAACTCAGATGCTGAAGCCGACTTACAAGGTTGGATGAGTATGACATTACGTATGATGAATCAAATGCAACTGAGCGAAAGCTTCTACAAAGTGTATTTGCAAAATCTTTTTACGACTTCAAACGTGGCGTACCGAGTGAATCTACCTGAAAAAGATCCAAAAAAATTAGAAAAAACGGCTTTTAACAATACGACTCTTTATCCTTACAAAACCTTACCTTTATTTGGAACGCTGTATATTCCACTTGAAGGATCTAACATGCCTGAGGCGAATGCCTTTTTAGCATCGCCGATCGATACTGAAAAAAGACAGTCGGCCTTCTTAGCGATCGTTGCTAAAAAATTGCAAGACGATCAAGTCATCAAGTCGTTTCACATTCCTAAACTACAACGTGAATTAGCAGAAAAAACTTTAACATCGTTAATCAATGGCAACCCTAAGGTTCAAGGCGAAGCTTTGAAAGAATTCATGTCTGTCTATACAAAATCTTTATACAATAACGATGTCGAATTTAGAAAATTCGGAAAACATCTGACGTCATTAATCGGAACTCCGAATCCCAAGCTGAATCAAGGTGAAGGCTTTAATGCAGCTTTCTTACTTGAAAACAAAGCCCAGGCTGAAAATGCAGATTTCGATTTGGTTGATGGCCATTTAAAATTAAACTTATTGGATGCCGGTGAATATTTAACTCATGCTATGGTCTGTGGACCAAGCGCAGGATACATCAAAGAGAACACGGCGATCGGTGGATTAATCCCAATGGCTCCAGACTTTTTGGCTCCATCAATCGTTCGAAATACTCCTAAAGAATTCTGTGCTCAGAACGGTGGTAGTGCGACTTCACCAATATTCTATACGCAAGCTTTAACTGATTCGAAAACAGCCACGAAGTTTACCAATGTAACTGATTATATCGTTAAAAACTTGCGCGCTGATGTGATGGGCGACTTCCGCAACAAAGAAGGATTAATCGACTTTTCCAACTGGTGGAGCGCGAACGTAATGATCAATGTTCCCCAAAAATTAAAAGAATGGGACGATAAATACGCAAGCATCGTTCGTGTCGCTGAAGGCAATATGTTCGCGCACAAAAAAGATTCTTACACAAACCTCGTGGATCGATTGACTCAGTTCAACCCCGCTGGAGACAACCTACTTGGTAGCAGCTTGTCTGAATCGTTTGTTTTCGAAAAAGAATTTTACTTACAAACCATTAATATTGTACGCACAAAACAAAAATTCATTCTTCCGGCTAAAGGTGACACGAGCATTCTTTTAGAAGCTAAAAAAATTGCGATCGGAAAACCAAGTCAATATTTGAAACAATTAACTGCGCCAGAGTACGCTAACATTACAGCAGCGCTTAACGATTTACTTTCTGAAGCCGCTAGAAGCGTAGAACGCTTAAATTATGAAGATCAAATGAAATCGGATCAAGTTTTAGAAGAAGAACAATCACGAGCAAGTTCAAGCGACAAAATGGCGATTGAAAAACGACAATTAGATTTTAAACGTTACGCAAAAATTAAAGAACGTTACGAATCAGCCGTCAGCGAATTAGAAGTCAGCGTTGGTTTGAAGCGCCATAATTCTGAAAAAGAAAACTCGACTGACTTTGTTTTACCTGGCGATGACGATAATTCTGCCAATGAACCAAAGAAGAGTATTTTTGAAGACGTTAAAATTGAGACGCCTAATTTAGAACAAGCTATCGTCGCGGCTTCAGCAGCAGGACTTAGAAATATTGAAGATAGCATTTCTAAATTTGTTCGTATGAAGATTTTAATGAGACGCGGTTTAACTTTTACAAAAGATGAACTTAAAAAGTTTTCTCAAGACGAATTAAACAAAGCAAAACGCAGTAGCCCGGCCCGGTAGTTAATTGGCCCGGGTGGCGCAAAAAACGTCAGCGTCGTATTAAACGACAGCCCAAGACGAATATAGCGGTTTTAACAAGGCATTTAAATTGAAAATAAAGTTACTGAAACCATTTTTAACAGGAGTCTCATAATGAAACGCACATTAATTTTAGCTTTATTGGTATTCTCACAATTCTCATTTGCCGGAACTGCGAAAGTTGAGCGCGAGCTTACACGCGAAAAAGCAAAAGAAATTATGGCTTCAAAAGAAACAGAATCTAAAGAAAAATACTTAGGAAAAATCGCTGAAATGGCTGCAGATGCCGGTAGTGTAAAAGGCTTATCTTTGAATATCAAAAAAGCACTACTTCAAGGCGATGCTGATCTACTTATGACGGTTTACAAAGCCACGGCAAAAAAAGACACCGCAACTTTAAAATTTATTGGCGAAACGTCTGCCGGCGTACGAACAGCTAAAGAGGCTGTTGCTATTGCTAATTTAGCAGAGTCTGGTGCTGGCGAAAAGCAAGTTCAGTTCAGAACTGAATTAGCTAAAGAAGTTGAAAATGGAAAGTCAGTTGAAGAGGCTTTGAAAGCGGCTTCAAAAACTTTAGGCTACAAAGGTGACAAAGAGATTACTTTAGAAAAGTTTCCTTGCTAATCAGTTACTGACTGCGATCATCTAAAACTAAATAGATTTCAATACGACGATTCTGAGAGCGACCCTCTTCAGAATCGTTGCTTTTTAAGGGCTTTGTATCCCCAAACGAAGTGGCCGATAACCGAGACGGATCAATTTTGTGATACTTTTGTAAATAGCGCACGATACTTGTCGCCCGTAATGCCCCTAATTCCCAATTCGATTCATACGTTGCATCTTTAGAAATCGGTTGATTATCAGTGTGCCCTTCGATGACGATTCGACGATCAGACTGTGATAGAAGTTCAGCAATTTGATCTAAGAATTTTAACGAGCCAATTTTAATTTTTGTTCCGCCGGGGTTAAAGAATTTTCCGGACGCTAGTTCAATACGAACGCCCAATGGATCAATGCGCAAAGCCTGCACCTTATCTTTATCTTCAGCGCTAACTTTTTTTTCTAAATACCGAGTTAAATAATCTTGCGTTTCGCCAGGACCCTTATTTTTAGGAAACCCTTCTAAATTAATGACCGAATCAATCGTGTTGGGCTCGGTCGTCTGCCCATCATGTTGGGTTTCGCCAGATCCCGGGCCAGATCCCGAAAGTTTTAAATTCACACGCACGGTATCTTGGAATGACTTTTGTTTTTCTGGATTATTGTTCGACGTTGCATACATAACTACAAAAAACGCAAACAACAGAGTAATAAAATCGGCGTAAGAAACAAGCCACCGATCATGATTTTCTGGTTCTTCGTTTTGATTGTGTTCGTTATTTTCTGACATTGTCGCTTACGTTACTATTCATGTAAGATGTTAATTTTTGTTCGATCAAATAGGGTGTTAAGCCCGAACTGACTAACAAACCGCCCTCAAGAATCATTTTTTTATAACGTGTTAATTCGAAAATATTTTTCTTAATCTTATTGCTGATCGGAATAAAAATTAAGTTGGCAAAACCTACACCGTAAACGGTTGCTACAAAGGCAACGGCAATACCGGTTCCTAATTTTGAAGTATCAGTTAAGTTACCCATCACATGAATTAAGCCCAGCACCGCACCGATAATTCCAATCGTAGGCGAAAAACCGCCAGCGTCGGCCCAGACACGTCCCGCGCATAGTAATTTAAAGTCATGTTTATCGATACGGTATTCAAATATTTTTCGAGT
>JACMQO010000161.1 GCA_014376935.1 Bdellovibrio sp. | reverse complement strand
TCGCATCACATTACGAACATTGGGTTTGCCGGGTATTACAGCTGAACAAACTGCCGAAGCCATCCGCGCAGCAAATGAAAGTATTACTGCTTTCGAAGAGGCTGAAAAGAGATACACCGGACACGGTTTTACGGCAGGTCAAAAAGATTTATACGAAAAAGTTCATGCGGACTGGGTGGCTTTTAAAGATGTTGGCACGCATGTATTTGCGCTTCAAAAGGTCGGAACTCCAGAAAGTATGCAGCAAATCGTGAAAATATTTTTTGGCGCTTGTCCTGCGGCCGCCGCGAAGGTTAACACGTCTATGACCGATTTACTAACCTTTCATAAAAAGACGGCCAAGACAAAAAAAGATTTAGCAAATGCCATTGCCGATCAAGTTAATTTATTTATTATCTTAGTTGCGGCGGTCGGTATTTTAGTTGGTTTAGTTGTGGGATTTTTCTTTGCCACTTCGGTTTCAAAAGCAATATTAAAAGTTTCAAATCACTTAGCCGAAAATGCAGAATTAGTTTCGTCAGCTTCAACTGAAATTGCATCGTCATCAGGAAGTTTATCTGCTTCGGCGACGCAACAAGCGGCTTCATTAGAAGAAACCGCTGCGTCTTTAGAACAAATTACCGCCATGATCTCAAAGGCTGCCGAGAACGCAAAACTAGCCGCGCAAAGTTCGGCAAATTCTCATTCAAAAGCTGAAGAGGGGCGTGCGGCCGTTGATGAAGTCATGCATTCAATGGATGATATCAGCGAAAGTAACGTCGCCATTATGAACCAAGTGAATGAAAGTAATTTGCAGATGTTTGAAATCGTGAAAGTCATTCAAGAAATCGGTAATAAAACAAAAGTGATTAACGATATCGTATTTCAAACAAAATTATTATCATTTAACGCGTCTGTCGAAGCCGCCCGCGCCGGCGAGCACGGAAAAGGTTTCGCGGTCGTGGCCGAAGAGGTTGGAAAGTTAGCGCAAATGAGCGGAAACGCTGCGAAAGAAATATCAGACATGTTGGATAGCAGCATTTCAAAAGTTGAAAATTTAGTTTCAGATTCAAAAACAAAAGTTGAATCACTTGTTGATCTTGGAAAGCGCAAAGTTGACGCGGGCGTGAACGTCGCTAAAAAATGTTCTGACGTGTTAAACGAAATTGTGCGAAATGTGTCAGAGGTGTCATCTTTAGCTCAAGAGATTTCTCAAGCGACAGCTGAACAAGCACAGGGTGTTGGTGAAATTAACCGAGCCATCGGGCAGTTAGACACCGTGACCCAAAGTAATACCACTTCCAGTGCAGAAGCGGCTTCGGCAGCGACTTCGCTTTCTTCGCAGGCAGAGTCTTTAAAACACTCTGTCGATGAACTTTCTTATACGATACAGGGGCGCCCGGCTTAGGGGCGCCCGGCTTAGGGGCGTCACGCCGCGTAGTTTTTTTACTGCCATAATGACCCCGAATTTGACTGGCGGAGAAAGGGTAAGAACAGGTCGAACATTAAAAAAGGGGATCAAATGAAAACCACAAAAATTTTATCAGCGCTTTTATTGGTGCTAACTATTTCAACTGCAGCGAACGCGTACATTATTCCTGGCCAAGGCCCGGGTGGTGGACCAATCGATAACGGTCGTCCTCCGGGATACATTCCACCAAACGATGGTGATCGCAATAATAGCCGTCCTCCACAATATCAACCTCCTCGTAACGACAACAATAATGGTTGGGGTCGCGGAGATGATCGCGGTCATGGCGGCGGAAATCACGGTGGCGGATGGGGACCTCGTCCACAACCACAATCTTATTATCCACCAACGCAGCCTTACTATCCACCACAACCGGCTCCTTATTATCCGCCGACTCAACCTTATTATCCTCCAAATCCGCCACCAGCTCCTCAGTATCCGCAAGTTGTAGCGATCCCGGTTTACGTGGGTCGTTCAGTTTCTAACGAAAGAATTCAATTGTCTTCATTAGCTAATTTAGCGGCGTATTCGGGTTACAGAATTTTAGCTGTCACGGCACGTACAACTCCAAACAGCCCTTCAACGACATTAGTTCGTTTAGCGGTCGATGAGAATGTGATCGCGACGCAGACAAATCCTGGTTACCAAGTGAATTTAATGCCGGTAACGACGTACTTGTCATCGTATTCGAACCTTGAGTTATGGATCAATGGTTCAACTTACATTGAGTCGATCGAAGTTCAGCTTCAACGTTAATACTTGAAGCAAAAAAAAAGTTTATAAGATGAAATGACCCACAGTTTTCAGTGACTGTGGGTTTTTCTTTATTGGCTGCAGCATAGTGGTCTAAATTGATTGACCCATTCGTCTTTGTTCTAAAGCATTAAGGGTATGAAAACATTAATCACACTTATTTTATTTGCAAGTTTGTCTGTTGTTGCTGCGACTAAAGAGCAATTAACATTTGATTTAATCACGGCTGCTCAATCTGATAATTTGGCGCAAGCTATTCAGTTGTTAAATGAAGGCGCTGACCCGGTTAAGACGGTTCAGCATAATGGCCAAACGTTAACTCCGGCGATTTACCAGGCGGCATTATCTGCGGCCCGTTTTGGAAAAGACTCTGTCTTCAAAGAACTTATCCACCGTGGCGTTTCGATCAACACGGCCGTGAACTTAGGCTGGGGCGATGCCGTTCCGGTTTGGGAGTTTTTATTATCTGAAGTCGGACAAGATAAAGCCAAATTTGAAAACTTCTTTTTACAAATGTTAAAAGATGGCGCAAATCCTTTCGCGCAAACTTTGTATTCAAATACATTTGCTTATTTAGTTTTCGGCGACTACGCGAAAGTGTTGACCGAAGTCACAAAGAAAGAAATTCGTAAAGAGTCTTGGCTTTGGTACACGCACAACTGGTCAATGCGTTACAAAAATTTTGCGGGCGAAGATGTTCCGATGCAGAAGCTAATGGATCAATTTGAAAAAAACTATCCTGTTTTACAAAAAGCGGGCGTTTCAATCAATGAATGGGGTTTCTACGGTCAAGACGAAGAAAAACCGGGTCCGGTTTTATTTTTACAACCTGTGGCTGCTGAATTTGTTCGTTATAAAATAAATTCAAAATTCATCAACGCATTTGTGGCTCATGGTTTTGATGTCAACAAAGTGATCTACAAAGATTATTCAATGTGCGGCTTAGCGAACGTGATTTCCATTCAAGATGTGAATGATTTAGTTGGTTTAGGTTGCCAAACGACGAACCGTTGGACTTTAAGTGCTTTATTGGCCGAACAGTATAAAACGGCCGAGAAAGTATTATCATTAGGAATCAATATCGATCAGCCGTTTCTAGTTTACGGAACATCGCACACGGTATTAACTTTCTTAAGATCGTTAGACACGAAACCACAAGTTATGATTGATTGGACGATCAAGCACGGAGCCAATCCGAATCAACCACAACCAGTAGAAAAACCTTGAATAAGACCGAAACAGTGTAAGAATAATAAGGGCTCTTCGAAAGAGCCCTTATTATTTAAAGAATATAATTTTGGCCGCGTGCTAGACTTGAAATCGCGGATGATCTTTCTGAATCCATCGATTTTTCCATTTGTGATGTGACGTTCACCAGGTTCATCACGACTTCCATCAGTGTTGAATAGTCTAAAATATAACTTTCGTTTGCGATTTTCATCACGGCGGTGTCTTCATCCACCGCATAACAAATTAAATTTTGTTCATCGATTTTAACTGACATAATTACACCTTTGAATAGTATGACGTCACTAAAGAGTCATCGAATGCAAATGGGATAGTTTCTAAATTGGGATCGTCTTTTAAGATCACGAAGGCTTGTTCGTCTGAATCGGTCTTTTCTAACCAATCCGGATTTGGTAATCGCGGCGCGCTTTTAATATAAGTATAAATTTGGTTTTTTAAACCCTTTGGCGATAGTGAAATACGGTCACCTTTTTTAACTTCAGCTGAACGAATTGTGACTTTTTTATTGTTCACGTAAACTTGTCCGTGCGAAATCAACTGGGCGGCCGCGGCTTGGCTTGGCGCAAAGCCCGCCCTGAAAATAATATTTTCTAAACGGCGCTCTAAAATATTAATTAAAGTGCTGATCCATTTTGTCGCTTTTTTCTTTTTTGCTTTTTTTACTAAACGAATTAATTGTTCTTCACGTAAATTGTAATGGATACGAACCTTTTGTTTTTCTTCTAATTGTAGACGGTAATCAGAATACTTAATGCGTCTGGCGCCATGCTGGCCTGGTGGGTACGGTCGTCTTTCTAAGGCGCCGGCTTTTCCTAGCCCTGGAAGTTCGGTCAGTAAGCGACGCTGTAATTTGAAACGTGGATCTTTGCCTTTTCTCATCATATTGATTCTCTTTTACTTTTGAGTTTAAATACTTTTTGATCTATTCGGGCTTTTAGATTTAATTTTAAGAACCCGAAAGCACAAGAAAATCAGATTTTAGAAGTCAGGCTGAAAATTCAATGAGAATGAAAATCAAATGAAACGTAAATGAAACTCAAATGAAAAATTAATTGAGTTCTAAAGTTTCTAATACGTTAATAAAAATGCCGCAGCTAAAGAGATAATGGCTTTCATTAGGTTATCCATTCAGTAAATGATTAAGGGTACTTTTTTAATTTTCGTTGTAAACTTTGACGGTGAAGCCCTAATTGCTTAGCGGTCTTAGTGATATTGCCATCGTTTTTCGTTAACACGAATTCGATGTATTCGTGAGCGTGTTTTTCAAGAGGTGTGATTTCAAACGCTTGAATATCAGATTGATCTTTTTTCAGTTGGTCATTTAAGGCGGCTTCAATCAGCTCGCTACTGGCCGGTTTATGAAGGTAATTGATCGCTCCCAGCTTAACGGCTTCAACCGCCGTGGCGACGCTTCCGTACCCCGTTAATACGACGATACGGCACTGCGGGTTTTGACTTCTTAATTCAGGAATCGCTTTCAAACCTGAATCGGCCAGCAATCTTAAATCAATGATAGCGTAATCAAAAAAAATATATTTAATTTGCTTAATTGTTTCGGCTTGAACGACTTCGTAGCCTTTTTCGGTGAAGTCTTCGGCTAAAGCTTGACGTAAATTTTGATCATCTTCTAATAATAAAAGTTTTTTGATAATCATGCGAAGTCCTTTTCTAAAAATCGCGGAATGAAAAGCTCGACGCGGGCGCTGGGGCCACGGTTTGCGATCAAAGCTTTGCCGCCAATGGATAAAGCAAAAAGTTGCGCAGAATAAAGCCCTAACCCGGTGCCTGTAGGTTTGGTAGTTAAGAAAGGTTCTCCGAAACGGCTGATGACGTCTTCAGAAAATTGCGATCCGTCATTTTCAACGGATAAAATCAAGTCGGTGTCTGTGGCCTGAATGTGAACGCGAATGGGCGATGCGCCGTTCGCCTCAAACGCATTATCTAATAAATTAATTAAGGCTTGTGAAAAATTGATCGCGGGTAGGCGGGTTAAGTCATTTTCGAGATTAAAAGTTGTTTCAATTCTAGCTTCTTCGTTCTCTAATTTCCACGCTTGAATAATTTCAGATGTCAGCGCACTTAATTTGACGATTTTAAACTGCAAATCGCGCGGATCTAGCTGCGAACTATTCATTTGATGTAGGACCGATTCGCATTCAAATACGGCCTGCTTCATTTGTTTTAAATTTTCAGATTCTGGATTTAAGCGCAGTTCGCGGTCTAAGCGAATTTTAACGGTATTTAAGGGGCTAGCAAATTCATGAGAAAACCCAGCGGTCATCGCACCTAACGCTCGCAAGCGATCCATTTTTTCTGAGTAAACGCGGGCTTGTAACAAGCTTTCTTGTTGAAGTGTAATATAACTACCCAAGGCGCGGCTGACGGCCCATGAAATAAAAAGAACAATGTGGCCGACCGCAAACGTTAACATCAAATGGTTTGTGACCGGTTCTGCGGCATAGTCGTAAAATAGATTTATGATTTGAACTAGTAGTAAACATTGATGACATAAAATTAAAAAGACGATGCTACGGCGGCCTTCAAGTAAAATGGCTCCTAAGCTGGTATTGACGAAGAATAAAATATAAAACGGATTTCTTAAACCGCCGGTTAACGACAGTAACCCAGTTAAAACGACAAGATCGATCGTTAACTGAAATGCGATCAGAATAGGACGTACTAAGCGACGTCGCTCAAACCAAATCCATTGTGTCAGTAAATTAAAAACAAACAGCAAAGCTAAAACGCCCAAATATATTCCGGCGGTGTAGCGGTTTAAAGCGTGAGAGATAAACCCTAAAGGTGAAATTAAAATTAAAAACCCGATAAATAACCAGCGCAAGCGAACGATCCAAAACAATTTAGATTGCTCGGGATTGGGGATTGATAATGACAATTGAAAATAACTTTTTAAGTTTAAAAATGTATTCGGTGCCGGCGCTGCTTTTTCCACAGTCATAGTTACCTTTTTAGATTCGTTTTTGCTACCTCGAACCCCTGCCGCCGCGAATTGTTGCTCCAACTAATGATATTAATGTCATGGGCCAAAACGTAACCCAATTGAGAACATTTTCATCTGCATATCAAAATTGCTTTTCTGTGTACCAAATGCGCAAAATCAACATAACTAAGAAGCATAGGGTGTAGAATGAACGAAAAATTAGTTATTGAGCAGTTAAACAAAATTTTAGAATCTGAGTTAGCGGGCGTTGTCCGCTACACTCATTACGCTTTAATGATTTTTGGTCATAATCGTATTCCGATTGTAAAATGGCTGCGCGATCAGGCCTCTGAATCTTTAACTCATGCGAGTGAAGCGGGCGAACATATTACAACTTTGGGCGGTCACCCTAGTTTAAAAATTGGAGCGTTGACTGAAACTCACAAACATTCTTTGACAGACATCTTAACAGAAAGCTTACAACACGAAGAAGCGCAGCTTCAAAATTTGTATGATCTAGTGAAACTTGTTGAAGGTAACAAATGCATTTACCTTGAAGAATACGCGCGCGAGATGATCGTCGAAGAAGAGGCGCACGTGGCTGAAGTGAAGAAAATGCTTCGACCTCAGCCAAAGTAATCTTAAGAAATTAATGCCATAGTCTTTGTTTTAAGTAGCGACTCACCTCGTAATGGTCGGGGTGTTGTCTAACGTTCGGTTCTTTGATGGCTGGTTCGTGACCAAATGTTTCGTGATCATTGTCTTTTTTAATATCTTCGCCTTCAGGGCGGGGTGTTTCGTAATTAGGACTCTGCGGAGTTCTCTTTTTTTCAATGTTTTCTTTTTGATTCTTCATAGGTCTCCTTTGAGTTTGCCGTGACGATCTAAGTTGATCGCCTCTGCATTAGCTGTTTATTAGCTAAAGCAAGAGCGAAGCCAAAATACGTATTTTTGAAGCGATCCAATAGCATTAGGCCGAAGTCCTTGAGACTTTTGTCCCCAATCCGCTTCAGCTAAGCCCCGCGGTTGTTTTTAATGAGCAATGTGGATGTTCGATGAATTAAGCGTTTAGTTTTTCAAGTTGCGCTGACAGCGCCTGTACCTTGTCACGCAATTCGACAAAATCTTTTTCTTTTAAATTTAAATTGCAAGCCATCACGAGCGGAACTTTTTCGGCCTGCTTTTTTAGAGCTTGTCCTTGAGCCGTTAGGCCCACGGCCACACTACGCTCGTCACTATCTAGACGAACTTTTTGTAGTAAACCTTTGGCCTGCATTTTCTTAAGTAAGGGCGAAAGAGTGCCTGAATCTAATTTTAATTGCTGGCCAATTTCTTTGACCGAAAGATCATCGGTCTTCCATAACACCAACATGACTAAGTACTGAGGGTACGTTAGATCAAGTGTTTCAAGTAGCGGCCCGTAAGTTTGAGTCATCAGGCGGCTCGCTGAGTAAAGCGCGAAACATAATTGTTGATCAAGATGAAGCGGTGAGGTCTTTTTTGTTCTCATAATAAGATGATCATAGACCAAAAGTTATAAAATATCAACATTCAGAGAATTGTTTAAAATTAAGTTGTATACAATCTATATTTGGGTTATCTTAAGCCCATACAGATACGTTAATCTAACTCTTTGAAAGGGGTTTTTATGAATAAATTAGATAAAGTTCTTTATAAGGCAACAGCGACAGCAACGGGTGGACGTGAAGGTAAAGCCACATCTTCAAACGGCACGTTCGATTTAACCTTAACAACTCCGAAAGAGTTGGGCGGTAATGGATTAGTGGGCGCTAACCCTGAACAATTATTTGCGGCAGGTTACTCGGCTTGTTTTATTGGTGCATTGAAGGTTGTTGCGGGCGCAGAAAAAATAAAACTTCCCGCTGAAGTCTCTATCACAGGCCATGTTGGTATCGGTCCTATTCCCGCGGGCTTTGGTATCGAAGTGCAGTTAGATATTTCTATTCCGGGTATCGAGCGCGAAACGGCTTTAGCTTTAATTGAAAAAGCACACAAAGTTTGCCCATATTCAAACGCGACACGCGGTAATATCGACGTGAAATTAAACTTAGTCTAAATCTTTAGTGCATCTTAGACATTTCTTTACAGCTATCTGCGCACTGGCGACAAACCTGGGCGCAGGTACTCATCATTTCGTCATCACTCATCGATTCGCAACTTTTTGCGCACGCCAAACAGATAACACTGCATACTTCGCAGGTTTTTGAATGAAACTGCGAATGACGAATCATAAAATCAGCCGACATATTACAAATTCGTGCGCAGTCTTCTAATAGTCGGATGTGTTCGACATCGGCGTGGACTCCACCTTTCTGTAAACAATGTGAAATCAGTGAAGAGCAGATTTGGTAACAGTTGGTGCAATTTTGAATGCACGATTGCATCGATGAGGCAATCGTGACCCGGTCTTCGTTTGTATTTAAGTTTGTTTGTGTTTGCATAAAAAAAATCCTCCACTGAAGAAGGATTGCAAGCACTTGGCCAATTTTTTCGTCCCTTAGAATAGACACAGGCCTGCTGTTGACTTAAGACCTGTGTTTATGCCTCGGTGACGGCGATTAAATCTACAAAAATTTAATGGGCAAATAAGAGTGCGGCTATGCCTGAAAAAATAACGACCGAAGCGCTGATGATCGGTGCTCTTTTTGAAAACCAATCAAAGTGTTTTGATCCTTGCATGCGGTTGATTCCCGCGACGACCACAAGACCAACGCTAACCAGCGCGATCGCTAGACCTAAGCTGAAACCAGAAACCGCAAATACGCCTGCACCGAACTGACCCACAGATAATGCTAAAAGCATAACCGTGATCGAAGCCGGGCAAGGTATCATTCCTCCCGCAGCGCCGAACGCGATGATTTGAAATAACGTCGGGCGTTCGCCGCGTTTAACATACTCAGGAATGGCTGCCATGTGGGCGCGTGCATGAGCCTCATCGTCCAATGTTGCGTGGTCTGTCTCATGGTCGTGTGAATGATGTTGGTGATTGTGATCATGCTCGCCGTTAGACTGATGATCATGTTTGTGATCGTGATCGTGGTGATGGCCATGATCGTGATTGTGATCATGATCATGATGTTCAGCGTGGCCGTGCATTTTTTTATCAGCTAAACGCATTTGACGAATTCGTCTTAATAACATCCACGTTCCTAATATTATAACGATGACGCCGCTTCCGATTTGTAGCCAGTGCGTGACGTCTTGAGTGAAAGTTTCACGGCCCACCCATAGGGCCAATACAGAAATCGCGACCACAACAAAACTATGCGTGAACGCGACCGATAAACCTAAGAACAACGCATCCATTTTTGTGCCTTTGATCCCGATCAAATAGGCCGCCGTTAATGTTTTAGCGTGCCCCGGTTCAAGCGCATGCAAAGCGCCCAGCATCAAGGCCGTTGGAAAATAAACCCACGATAGGGGATTGTCGATAATTGGACTCATGCGGTCTCCTTCTTTACTTTAAAAAACTTTTCATAATATCGACTAAGTCTTCGGCCGAATCCGACGCGTCTTTTTTATTTTCAGCATTGATAATGTGTTCTTGAATATGGCGTTCAACGACATCGGCCATGAGCCCATTCAGGGCGCCCCGACACGAGGCTAGTAATTGAATGACTTGATAACAGTCTTGTTCACTTTCAATGGCTTTTGAAAACGCATCCAGTTGCCCTTTGATTCGGTTTACTCGGGATATAATTTTTTGTTTGTCTTTAATAATGTGTGACATAAAAGTTATAATATAGGGTAGTGGGGTATATTACAATGATTTATCGTGAACGACGAAAATTTCGATTGCAAAAAACCCTACATTTGATATTGTAGTTGCAAGTTAGGGAGTAGTTTCTTGTTTTAACACAAGGACTGTGTCGACATACTGGGTACAACCCCCGGCACAATCGTAAAGGCTTTGGCCTTTATTAACGAGACTGACATTGGTGATTTATTAAATCGCCGTGTCGTCTTATTTCCGAATAATGACCCACGGCCAAACGCACGCGGGGTTCACATGATCGCATTAATCAATTCATTCTTATTAGTTTTCGTTAGCGAAATGGGAGATAAAACCCAGCTTCTGGCTTTGGTATTAGCGGCGCGTTTTAGAAAACCTTGGACCGTCATGGCCGGAATTTTTGTCGCAACAATTTTAAATCATGCTTTGGCAGCCTACGTCGGTCTTCGCATCTCAGACACATTTTCAGAAAAAACAATGATGTTAATCTTAGCGGCGTCGTTCTTCGTGTTTGGTCTTTGGATTTTAGTTCCTGATAAAGAGGGCGAAGTCAAAGAAACGGGTCACTTCGGTGCGTTTGTCACGACGGTCATTTCATTTTTCTTAGCCGAAATGGGCGATAAAACTCAGTTAGCCACAATCGCTTTAGGTGCGAAATACACAAACACGGTGATGGTCACTTTCGGAACGACACTAGGAATGATGGCTTCAAATGCCATCGCTATTTTCTTCGGAGAAAAATTCTTAAGCCGCATTCCAATGCAGTGGGTGCGACGAATCGCGTGCGCGATGTTTATGATATTTAGTATTTTGATTTTAATCGGTTATTTCATGCGCGCCAATTAACTGCGATTCGGCTTCAACCACGATGTTGACCGTTGGTTCATAGCGTCGAACGTGCGTTACGATCCTTTGCGTTTGCGTTCTTGATAGTTTGAGTCCGTCTTTGCAAAATCCGCTTAACGAGCGGTAACCGTAGCGAACAAAATATTTTTGCTGATCAATAAGAACTAATTTTTTAATAAGAATGGCTTCTTGCGCCAGCATTTTATCGGCCAGCTCTGTCGCCTCATTCAAACTGTCTCGGACTACTTTTGGATTTTTGTAAAATAGTTTGTGATGTCCCATCTA
>JACMQO010000160.1 GCA_014376935.1 Bdellovibrio sp. | reverse complement strand
TGTGGGCTAGTGATCAAGCGGGTTGTTTGCCTGCCGATGGGGTCAATCAAGTTCTACAAGATTTTAATATCGTTCAATGGTCGTCAACTGAAGGCCGTTGGGACGGAGTCCGCCGAGTCGATCTTTGTCGAAGCGAAGATATGATGAATCGAATCGTAAAATCAATTTTATACATGCAGCAGACTCCGAAAGCGGGCGTTAATAGCGGACTGCAGTCCATCGTCATGCAACAAGGTCCACTTCAGTTTTTTAAATCTAGAATCAAAACTATTTTTGTAGAAACCGAAGCTCATTCGCGCGAATGCCTAATGGGCGGTGTTGTGGCTTACGTTGACCGTAGCGAACACAATTCCATGCATATTTGCCCCGAAGAAACGAAACGATTTTCGACCAGCCTGATGATGAGCTACATATTACTTCATGAAGCCCGTCATATTGATGGATTTGGCCACACGAAATGCGAGCACGGCGCACTAGGTAAGTACGATGCCAGTTCAATGGGAAGCGGCGGTTGCGACCCCGATTTTGAAACTCAAGGTTCTTACGGAATTGGTGCGGCTTTCTTACTAGATATTTATCAAGCGGCGACGGATCCCGTGGAAAAACAAGCGGCGCGTTCAAACGCGGTCATCGATTTGATGCAACGTTTTAATAAATTACCTCTAGGTTTAAAAGAGGGAGCGCTGACGCAAACAAAAGGCGGCGATGTTGCTTTTTTTGATGGCGAAAATCAATTTCCGTTAAAGATGTCACCTAATTTCGGCGTGATGTCTTCACGTGATGATGCTCCAGTTTTTTTTGGTCGCGACGGTTCGGCAAAGACTTATTTGTATTCGGATAAGCTAGCTGAAACTGAAGGTGGCTTCGCAAAACAATATCGCACCGAATTTTCAGAAGATGACCAAAATACCTTAGTTGATCTTCATTATTCGACTGACGAGCAAGGTTACAGTTGCTTTTTATTTGAAAGAAAAATTCACTGTGGGCGTGGCACTGAATCAGATGTGGTTATTTCGCTGAGCCTAATTAAGCCCATCGGATTTATTCATAACCAGAACTCGGTCGTCTTAAAAGAAAATTTACTTTATATTTCTTCGGCTGATGGCTATGTGTACGGCCTTCCGCTGAACTACGAGCAATTACGTCGAAGTTCTGAATCGGATTTTGTGAAAAGTAAAAAACCGGTGAATTTAGCAAGCCTAGTGACGATCACCGGAAAAGGTGATTTTGCGGTTGACCTTACGGGTCAACTTTCGAATTATCAAAAATCAAAACGCAAGTGGACGGTGGTTCCCGCATTCAAAGGGCAAATCATTAGAAAAATGATCAGCCCTTATTTGTGGTCAAAACAAATCGAAGAATTATAGTCTGCAGATAACGTTCTCTTTACTTTAGAAGGGCTTTTAAAATATCAAAGCCCTTTTTGATTTCGCCTTCGTTAACGCCAGCAAACCCGATTCTTAAATGTGTACCGATAGATCCGTTATAATCCATTGTACTTTCATTCTGAAAAAAGACGCCCTCTTTTTTAGCGCGGTCACTAATTACTTTAGAGTTTCTTTTTAAGTTCACCCATATCGACATGCCCCCATTAGGATGAATCCATTCGATGTCTGACTGCGTTTTTATTTTCTCTAGCTGTTCGATCATATATAAATACCGCGCCTGATAGATTCGTCTCATGCGTCTTAAATGCTTTTCAAATCCGCCATCTTTGATCCATGCACTTAAGCCAATTTGCGCTAAGCAATCGGTCTGTCTAGAGATCAAATGTTTTTGTACCGAAATATGTTTTTTGATCGCGGCCCCGCAAGCCACTACTCCTAAGCGGGCTCCGGGAAATAGCACTTTTGAAAAACTGCACACATAGATTCCTAAATCAGTTTCGGACGAAAGTGGAGGCGGTGGCGGGCCGATAAAATGAAATTAATTTAATTTTATGCTGCTGCATTTTCTTTTTTAAATCGTCCGTATTTAAACCTTCGGCGTCCCTCTTGTGATCCGTTTGTCATCACCAGTTCTTTATTCGTTAAATTACGACTACGTCTTAAGTAGCTTGAGACCTGTTTTAGACATGTTTCTAAGCCGTCGGTTAATCCATAATTCAGTTGATCGGGTTGAGTGCGCTTTAAGGCATTCGATAATACGCGTCGAAATTCATCTTTTGGAAATAGTCGAAGATCAGGCTGCCCACCCCAGAATTCAATCGAATACCGAGCCCGTTCCAGATCGATATCAGGTACTAAATTCGCAATTTTAGAAATATTTCGATGTGACGTCGATTTTTTTAAAGCCGTTGATTCTGTGACCGGAATCTTGGCCGAGACTTGATACCGCGAGCGCTGTGACGTTTCAATCCACCCTTCGGCCACAAGATCTTGGCAAGCGCTCATGACGGTGAAACGGTGGCATTGATAAAGGGTCGCTAAGTCGCAGGTTGAATCCAGAAGTTCGCCTGACTTTAAATGGCCCAACTCAATTTTTCGAATAATATCTTGTTATATTTTGATGTTTTTTTTCTGCTTCATGGGTCACTTTATCTGGTCTATAATGAATATAAATTCTGGTCGTTTATAATAGAACAGTTATTTGTTAATTTATATCCCATGAACACACAAATTGAAAACGAAATCGACCTTTGGAGTTCTCCGGTGACATTAGACGGGTCTAAATTACGGCTTGAACCGATGAATGTGCCCACATGGAATTACGCGGCGGTGCAGATGCGTGGAACGGTAGAGCTGATTCAGGATCAAAAGGGCATCAATGACATCCTTCATTCAAGCGTTACCGTTTTTGAAAAACAAAATGGCACCGATTGGAAATATAATTTACCCGTAAATATGCAAGAACGACTTCAGGCAGCCATTGTCGGTATTAAGATTAAAGTCGAACACATCGATGCTAAATACAAATTAAGCCAGAACCGAGAATCGCAAGTCTACGAAGCCGTTTCAAAATTCTTAGAGCATAGCCAGAATCCAACAGATTTAAAAATGCTAAAGTGGATGCAAATTTCTTCTGTCATGAAGTCTTAATTTCGTTAAGAAAATTAAATAATTGGTTTTATTCCTATTAAAACGTTGGGTTTATAAGCAAAAAAGGTCATTATTCGCCAAATATGGCCAAGCGTATTTTTATTCCGACATCGAAAAAGTTTAAAATAATTTTTGTTACAGTCTTGCTCACGATTGTTTGCGGCATACTTTTTCTAAACCTTCGTAATCCGCAAAAAGAATTAAAATATTCGATTGCTGAAAGCGAACCTGTCGATAGCCCTCATTTTTCACGCGTGCTTGGTAACTTGATGGGACCCACGTTTGTTTCTGGAAATAAAGTTAAGGGTCTTTATAATGGGGACGAAATTTTTCCGGCGATGCTTGCAGCGATTCGATCGGCTAAAAAGACGATTACGTTTGAATCGTATATCTATTGGTCCGGAGATATTGGCGCCAAGTTCGCTGACGCATTAAGCGAGCGTGCTAAAAGCGGCGTTAAAGTTCACGTTCTTATTGATTGGGTTGGTAGTCAAAAGATCGATCAGTCCTTCATTGAACGTATGCGCGACGCTGGCGCAGAAGTTCAGCGGTATCATGCCCTTCGGTGGTATAATGTTTCACGAATGAATTTCCGTACGCACCGAAAAATTTTGGTCGTTGACGGAAAAATTGGTTTTACCGGTGGCGTCGGTATCGCCGATGAGTGGAGTGGAAACGGTGAGGACCCCGCGCATTGGCGCGATACACACTATCAAGTTGAAGGTCCCGTGGTGCGCCACATGCAGGCTAGCTTTATGGATAACTGGTTAAAAACGCGACCCGAAGTTCACCAAACGGATGACTACTTTCCTGAACTACAAAATGCTGGGGATTCGTACGCTCAAATGTTTAAAAGCTCGAGCCGTGAAGGTGGCTCTAGCGTTCGTATCATGTACTTACTAGCCATTGCGGCGGCAAAAAAAACAATTCATATTGAAAGCGCTTATTTCGTACCCGATGAAACGACGATCGAAGAAATTATTAAAGCTCGCCACCGCGGGGTCGAAGTCAAATTAATCGTGCCGGGGCCCTACACGGATTCACTGATCGTGCGCTACGCTTCACGCGAGCAGTGGGGCCCGCTCCTTGAAGCCGGAGTCAAAATTTACGAGTATCAACCGGCCTTGTTTCACTGTAAGGTTTTTATCGTTGATGGGATTTTTGTAAGTATTGGATCAACCAACTTTGATGAACGGTCGTTTCGTTTAAATGATGAAGCCAATCTCAATGTGATTGATCGCGATTTTGCAATTGCCGAATTAGATGTTTTTCAAAAAGACTTAGATCGATCGAAATTAGTTACGCACGAGCAGTGGCTTAAGCGTTCTTGGGAAGACAAGATCATCGAAAAGATAATGATTGTATTCAGGTCGCAGTTTTAAATTGAAAATTTATTCATCAAAGCGAAAACCTGCTCTTTAATAAAAAAAGCCAGAATACATATTCTGGCTTTTTTTAATCAGTCATCGAATTAAAAAATTAATTTTTTTGAGAACATTCCGATTTGTAAGCGACGCCATTCATTAGAAGCGTCGAGCTAGCTGCGCCTTTTAAGCCTAAGTTTAAAGTCATATGAGCTTTTGAATCTTTCGTAGCAACCGCTAAGCTTGTGATTTCGTTGACACCTAATAGGCCAGCAGCGATGACCGTTGAAGATCCTGAAATTTCTGATGAACCTAAATCAGAAGCTGACTTAGAAGGACCAGATTCAGTCACTTCTAATGCTAAAATACCTTTCGCTTCATTTTCAGAGTTCGTTTCGATCAAACCAACAGCTGAAAATTTATTAAGTTGTTGTACGTCGCTAGCTAAACATTCAACGGCAATTGTGGCTGCGTGGGCTTGAATCGAGAATGCGGCTAAAGTTAAAATAAGAAATGATTTCATGATTTCTCTCCCCAGAGATAGTTGTTTGAGTCGGCCAAGCTTACCTTAAAAAGCGGGCACAGACTACCTGCTCTAGGCTCACGTGGAAAAAAAACGTGTTTGACTAAAAGATAGACGCTGTTTGCGAAGCCTAAGTAATTACCTGTTCACAGTGTGTTAACGTTAGTAACTGAAGCGAAATGGTGTCAACATTTTATTATGGATTATGACTTTAACCGATCTTACCGCGATCTTATCAAAGATGAATTTTCTGTAAGAAACAGCAAGAATAAATTCTATTCATTGCGTGCGTTTGGCCGTGATTTGGGTGTGTCCACCAGTTATCTCAGCATGATTTTTAGCGGTAAGCGCCATCCCAGTGTTCCGGTTGCGGTTCAAATGTCGAAAGGGCTACGTTGGGACGTCGTTCAGCAAGAATACTTTTTATGCTTGCTTGAACTTGAAAATCCTAAAACTCAGGTTAGTAAAGAACTTGCTTTAGAGCGAATTCAAAATTTAAAAAAGCATAATATTAAATATGACAACCTAGATTTGGATATTTTCACGTCCATGGCGCATTGGCATTACCCGGCGATTTGTACTTTGTTGACCATCAAAGATTTTAAAGGAACTCCGGAGCTGATCTCTCGGCGGCTTAATTTAGATCTAAACGAAGTTCAATCCGCGCTTGAGCGTTTGCAGCGACTGGGTTTTGTTAAATATGAAAATGATATTTGGATGGCCAGTTACGAAAATGTTCGTTTGCATGCGGTGCCGTCTGAAGCTATACGGGCCTACCATAAAGATGTTTTAAGCTTAGCGGCTGAAGCGATTGACGAGCAAAGTTTTGAAGAGCGTGATTTTTCGAATATCACGGTGACGGTTGATCCGAAAACCATGGAACAGGCGAAAAAGAAAATTATTCAGTTTCAAACAGAAATGACCCACTTATTAGAAGGTCAGCAAGCGAGCGAGCTGTACCAGTTATCAATTCAATTATTTAAACTAACTCAACCGGCAGGGAGTAACGCATGAAATTTATCGCCACGGTCTTAACGGGGACCATTTTACTTTTTGGTTCTTCTTCTTTTGCAGGGGGCTTCGCTATCGGTAACGGTGGAGATGTCGTGCGTTGCGCAGTTGATGGTTACTATTACTCTTTAGATTATTTAATTACCCGTGAACAATTCGTGAAAGCCGGTAAAGTTCGCATGAAAAATGTCTCGGAATCTTTGTTACGGATTCAAAGTTTAATTGACCAAAAAATACCAAGCCTGAGTGCTTCGTTTCTTCACTACCGACAACTATTAACGAATACGGCAGATTTTACGAAAGCGTATGTCTGGAAATCTGAAGACAATCTTCCAGATATCAGCGACGAAGAGTACGTTAATTATTCGGGCTGCACAGAGGCTGGCTATAAAGGACAATTCTTTCAAGCCATCATCCGAGAAAAAGTCAGCGCCCCAAATAGTCCGGCTCAGGTTGTTTTTAGATTTGATCCAGAAGTGATGAAGTTCATCGCGACGAACTCTTTACAGCATTCATTTTTGCTTGTTCACGAATGGCTTTGGAACATCGCTAAAGATGCGATCCAGAACCGGCAAATTAATTATTTTTTGCATTCAAAACAATTTGAATTATTCTCGCCAGAGCAGATCAAAGCCTATTTTGAAAAAACAGGCGTAAAAATTAATTAAAGAATTTCACCCGGTGAATAGCAGTACTCTTTAGGAAGATTTCGGCCTGAGCCATGCACCACGCCGGTTCCATTGATGATCGCGGTCTTACGCGCGGTCACATCGGCTCTATATTCGTCCCGGACTGAAGTTACTCGGATCGCCAGAAGTTTTAAAAGACGGGTTGTTTCAGAGGCATTTGGATTTAATTTATTAAAGGCCGTAAACTGTTCTAAGTGCGTCGAGCTAAATCCGCCGTTTTGTACAACGAAATCATACATGACGAGTAAAGAGCGAAGTTCGCGAAATTTAAAACTATCAAAATAAGTAGTAGCCTTTGAAAATAGGTTAAACGCCACATTCACTTGCAAGCTTCGGTACCGAGCACTTCCGGCTAGATTAATGAATGATAATTTCCAGTCAGATTTAAATGTTGTCCCGTTACTTAAAAAAAGATTGGCTTTGGCCCAAGCGACGCTAGCATCCGTCTTTGCGCTTTTTATTGAAACCAAACCATCTGAAATATCAAGAGGTGATAAATGGTTTGTATCCGGAAAAATATCTTCGTTCACATCAACGAAGTTATGATTTAAACTACTGATGTTGGCTTGCGCGTACGCATTTAACATTTGGGTCATTGAATTTAAGTTGGTCACTGAAAATGTTTTTTGCATCAAACCTAAATCGGTTTTTGATATTTCTAAAAGTAACGGCTGCAAACTGCCTTGCCCCAGATTTTGTTGGTTAATACCAAGACTGATTCCTTGGCCGTCAAAGTTATTGCTTAAATTTGTCCAGCCCGCATTACCTTCATAACTTCCGGTAATGTTAAAAGCTAGCGCTAACGCTTTTCGTTCGTTTGATAAAAGTTTAACGGGCCAAGTGATTCCGGCAAAATCAAGACGGCTACAAATTCCTAAGCTAGTATCGCTAGGGTTCGGTGTCGGTTGCGAGTTTGATCCTTGATCTGATCCAGAACCATTCAGTGCGACCGAGTTTGAATAGGTTGTATATCCGGGTGAACAGCCTAGCGTCATGAAAGAAGTCATTACCAAAGTCATGCCACCGCGAAAAAAAATTGAATTCATTCTTTTGTATCGGACGAAATTGAATTAATTCTAAAAAATCACCGCATAACTAAGACGTAAGTCTAGGTTTATTTGTTAGTAAAGTTAGGTAAAGTAATTTCGCGGAGGCACTCAAGCTTTGGATGAAGATAAAAAACAAGAAAATCGGTACCGACACAGTCAAGGAAAACGACTTATTGAAGTGCGTATTAAAAATACGCAGCAGTTGTTCGATTCTCGTGATCCAGCGCCATTTCGCGAACGTGATCTGGATGACGATTTTATCGAATACGTTTTATCTTCAGTCCGTGAACTTTCTATCTCAACTCCGGTTAAAATTATTATTTATATTGAAGAGCCTGAAACGGCAGACCTTCCTATTGATTCGATTCGTGAAGGTATTCGGAGTTATTTTTCTTATCAAATTGAATTGCAGCGTAGCGAACTTAAAAGCTTTATGCGCAGAGCTCAGTTATTTTTAGTCATTGGGCTTGTGGTTTTAGCTTTATGTATTGGCGTTGCGCAGACTTTAGTTTTACCAAACCCTCCGGGCTTGACGGGGATTTTGCGTGAAGGCATCGTTATTTTCGGATGGGTTTCAATTTGGAAGCCAATCGAATTTATATTGTTTGATTGGTACCCACTTTACGAAAAAATTCGTTTTTACAAAAAAATGCTCGTGATGGAAATCGAAATCAAATTTAATTCTTAATTTTTAAAACAACTTTCAAAGGCACCTATGACTTACAATTTACCCGCATTTCCTGCAGTTCCTCATTTAACGGGTCACATTTTAATCGATGGTAAAATTCGCGACTCGGGGTTTGAAACAAAACCTGTTTATTCGACGTGTAGTCAGGGCCAGCCATTAGAAATTGGAACCACATCTCAAGTTAGTATTGAAATTTTAAACGAAGCAGTTGCCGCCGCTTCAAAAGCTTGGGCCAAGGGGCTTGGCGATTGGCCGATGGCACGAATGGAAGACCGAATTAAGGCCGTCGTAAAATTTCGTGACGGCATGTTAGTTCAACGTGAAATTGTTTGCCGTTTATTGATGTGGGAGATCGGAAAAAACTGGGCCGATGCTCAAGCTGAATTTGACCGTACGATTCAATATATTGATGACACGATTGCTGAAGTTAAAAATATGGACCGCGAATCAGGCCGCTTTCAATTTGCGGGCGGCGTGATGGCGCAAATTCGCCGAGCTCCGTTAGGTGTGACGTTATGTATGGGTCCATTTAATTATCCACTGAACGAAACGTTTACGACATTGATTCCAGCGTTGATCATGGGGAATTCTGTGGTCGTCAAGTTAGCGCGTTTTGGTCAACTTTTATGGGAGCCATTACTTCAAGCTTTCGCCGATGCTTTTCCGTCGGGGGTTGTAAACGTGGTGAATGGTCGCGGCCGTGAAGTCGTAAGACCCGTCGTAAAAAACGGCAAGATCGACGTGTTAGCTTTTATCGGATCAAGTCACGTTGCGAATCAAATCAAAATTGCGCATCCGCAGCCGTTTCGATTTCGTAGTATTTTAAGCCTTGAGGCGAAAAATCCGGCGATCGTTATGGAAGACGCCGATATTGATAATGCGGTGGCTGAATGTGTGAAAGGGTCTTTATCTTTTAATGGCCAACGTTGTACAGCTTTAAAAATTATTTTTGTTCACAAAAAAATCGCGCAGGATTTTACGACTAAGTTCGTAAAAAAAGTCGATAGTTTAGTGGCCGGTCTTCCGTGGGAACCCAATGTTTCGATCACGCCGTTACCAGACACAGAAAAGCCTGCGTACTTGAATGAACTTATTAAAGACGCTGTTCAGAAGGGTGCGGTATTGGCAAATCCAGAACGTGGTGGCAAATTACAGGGCACGCTATTCTTCCCCGCGATACTCACGAAGGTGCCATTGAATGCACGTGTCGCCATTGAAGAGCAATTTGGGCCGGTCGTACCGATTTGTGAATTTGAAAACTTACAAGAAGTTGAAGATTACATCATCGATTCACCTTACGGAAATCAAGCCAGCCTTTTTGGAAAAGATCCCCAAAAGATGGGGTTGATGATCGATCATCTGAGCAACCAAGTGTGTCGTATCAATATCAACACCCAATGCCAACGCGGTCCTGACGTTTATCCATTTACCGGCCGAAAAAATTCAGCCGAAGGAACATTAAGCGTTTATGATGCGTTAAGATCATTTAGTATTCGCTGTATGGTCGCATCGAAACAAGATGCGACGGGTAAGCAGGTCGTGCAAGAAATTTTACGCAGCGATAGCTCAAGATTTTTATCGATGAACGTGGTGTTGTAAGATTACGTCCTTAAAAATGGAATGATTTAGTTAATTGATGACGGAATTGATCAAACGTTTATAAATGTCGTTGTCTTTGATTTCCATAAAAAAATCGGGAGTTTTGGTCACTTGAAAACCAAATTTCTGGTAAAGGGAATGACCGTCTTTCGTTGTCAGACAGAAGCGACGAAGTCCTTGCAGATCAGGGTGACTGACAATCGCTTCCATCATTTTCTTAGAAAGACCTTGGCCGCGAAAATCCTCTTCAACGTAAACATCGCACAGCCAAGCAAAAGTAGTTTCGTCTGTTACGATGCGTGCAAAACCAATTTGGTCTCCAGAAGATTCTTCATAAAGACCAAAACATAAAGATTTGTCGATGGCCTTATTCACGAATTCTTTGGGAATTCCTAATGACCAGTACGCTTTTTCAGAAAGAAAACGATGAATTTTACTACGTTGAAGTAAAGATTTATCTGTTGAAATAGTATAATTATCAGCTGCGCTCTTCATGAAAACTCCTGTTAAAAACTGAATCTTAGATTAACTTGAATAGACGGGGGATCAACAAAAAACACGTAAAAATACTTTCATTACGAATTTTTTATGTCTCTGATAAGTTTATAAAATCAGTTGTCTCGTTTAATTAATTACGTACAGTTATCCATACGGGGTACTTATGAAATTTATTTCGATCATGCTTTTGGGTTTGGCACTTGCTTCTATTTCGAGTGCTGCCGTCGATGACCATATTCGTGCGCAGGCTTTTTATTTAGAAAGTTCTGAAGTTTCTTTTGTTTCTGAATCTTTAAAGCCGGGCTTATTTCCGCAGTTTATCGATCATTCAGGGCATACGTCTGGAACTTTCAATCAACGCTATTGGATCAATTCAGATTATGCGACGTCGATCGATGCGCCCGTGTTATTTCATATTTGCGGAGAAGGTAACGCCGAGCAAGGCTACTTCTTAAATGATAATGCGCTTGTGTGGGCAAAAGCTTTAGGCGCACGTGTTGTTTATCTTGAGCACCGCTATTACGGGCAAAGTTTACCATTTGCAGATCTTTCGTCAGATCACATGCAGTATTTAACTTTAGATAATGTTCTTGAAGATATGGCGAATTTTCAAAAGTTAATTTCGGCTAGTAACGGGTGGCTCGGAAAATGGATTTCAATCGGAGGTTCGTATTCTGGAACGCTATCGGCCTTGTATCGACAAAGACATCCTGAACTTGTGGTTGGCGCGTTAGCTTCTTCAGCACCCATGATTTCTGGTATAGGTCAGTCGTCAGGAACATCATTTGATGTCAGTTATCTTTCGTCCATCAAGCCAACAAGTACATCAAGTGCCCGTCAATGGGCTTACCAAGCTTGTACAACTTTTGGGTTTTGGCAGGCGATGGGACCTGGTTATAATTCGACGTTACAAAAACCAAGTGCGTGGTTATGCCAGCAAGTTTTCGGAAACATCAATTTAGTTGATAACAATGGGTATAACCAAAATTATAATTTACCGTTTATTTCAAATTCACCGAATGCTCCATCAAATATTCTATTCACGTATGGATCAAATGACGTGTGGACCAAAATTGGTTTAGCCACGCAAACTAATTTAAACACTGGCATCACGATTCAAATGATTTCCGGAGCAGGACATCATGAAGATTTAAACGCGCCAACCAGTTCGGATAATGCGCAGATCATAGCCGCACGAAATACTTTTTTAGTGCTGGCTAAAAAATGGCTTCAGCTCAAGCGTTAAGTTTTTATTTAGGCAATTTTATCTAGGTAGCTTTTTTTTAACAGTCGCCAATGCATCAATTGGTTTTCATTTATCAGTAGATTATTTACAAAAATTGCCCCACCATTTCAGTTGTAGCTTCGCACGCGCGCATGGCGCGCGTGGGTTCTAAAATCATTTTTGATCACACCGGAAAAATATTTTTGGTTGGATCGGCGGCGGGCTGTGCCGTACGATTTGTGGGCAAGCAAGCCGTTGAATCATTACGTGAAAAAAAAAGGCCGCATTGTTTTAGCTGATTTAGATGATGAAGTTTTTGGTCTAGGCGTCGCTTGCGGTGGTAAAATGGAAATCTTTATTAATCCGGTTTTACAAATTGAAGAAGTCACTTTGCAAAGAACTTCAGGCTTTGATCAAGTGGCAAAGGCTTTAGCGCATCACCGAAAAGTCAGTGTAAAATCTTTACGTGAAGTTAAGGATCTACCTGTTACGCTAGGGGCGACACCCTAACAGACAGTGGTCATTTGCTTTACAGCCTTAAACCACCAGTACCCTTTGTCATCGTTATCAAAACGTAATTCTTAAAATGACATAAGGGTTTAAAATTGCAGTGATTTCTATAAAGGGACGCTTCGTCCCTTACAGGAGTCACTTTGAATTTAAAAAATTGTTTTCAAATTCTAATTTTTCTCATTGTGGGATTTACAAGTTTAGCGCAGGCGCAACTAGCCTCGAAATTTCAAACCGATAAAAAATGGATGAAGCAAGAACTGACTCGCATGAAGTTACCGAAAAACTTTATTAAAGATGCTTTAGAAAATTACCAGCCTGAAAGTTTCGAATCTGTCTTGAAACTCAATTTACTTGGGTTTTTAAAACCACCGCAGCATATGGATTTAGTTACGGCCCAAGCCGTGACTGAATCGTCACGCTTTTTAAAAGAAAATAGAAAAGCTTTTGAAAGTGCTAATAAAAAATATCAAGTTTCATCCGATGTTATTTCAGCTTTACTGTGGGTTGAAACCAGACACGGCGATAACACGGGTCAGTTTCATATTCTGAGTGTCTACTTACACTTACTACAATCAAACCGATCTGAAAACAGACAGCTATTAACGACAATGGCGCTTGAACAAAATCGATCATTAAAGACGTATTCGTCTAAAGAGCTAAAAAAGAAAATGCAAACACGTACGCTTAAAAAATCGGAATGGGCCCGTGAAGAATTACGAGCTTTAGCTAGCATTCATAAAAAAGGTCAGTTGAATTTAAGAACATTAAAAGGCTCGTACGCCGGTGCTTTTGGGTTAGCGCAGTTTATTCCGTCTAGTTACCGTGATTATGCGAAATCGACGACGGCGAATGCGAACCCGAACCTTATGAAACCGAAAGATGCCATATTAAGTGTGGCTCATTATTTATCAAAGCACGGGTGGAAGAATAAAAAAGCGCAGGATAAAATAACGGCTTTAATGAGTTATAATAACAGTCGCGATTATGCCGATAGTATCTTGGCCATTTCAAAGCAAGTGAACCCAAATGGCGGTTAATAGTTGCGAAGTAAAAGCGACCCAGGTCAATCTTGCCGTGACCTAATTTATTCCAGAACTCTTGATACACAACAGTAGATAAAAAATTGGACGACTAAAAACCAACTTACGGACTGCGTTTTAGAATCTGTGATTTGCTGTTAGATATAAGGTACCAAGCAGATGTGCCAGGCGAATGTTGGCTGCATGAAGATTTCAACACAGTTCCTAAAACGAGACAGTTTAAAACGAAATAAAGTAGCTTCGATGTTTTAAAGGGGCTTTGGGTGTGTTTTTAGGGGGTACATAGTAAAAAAGCAGCAAGTTTGAAGTCACTTGCTGTTTTCTAATTTAGATTAAAATCGTGTTCGCAAAAATTAGATTTTTAATTTTCCACGTTTTTGTAATTCTTCAACAATTTTCACAAAGTGGTCAGCAGGGTATGCGCCGCGCACAGGTACACCGTTTAATAAAAATCCTGGTGTTCCTTGCATTCCGAAGCTAGCGGCTTCTGTACCATCTTCTTTGATACGCTCAGCGACTTTATCTGATTTAATATCTTTTTTAACTTTAGCTAAATCGCCGCCGACTTTTTTGACGACTGAATCTAAGTATTTAGTTCCATCTTGTAATTTAGCTTGGTTTTTGAAAACTTCGTCATGAAAAGCGGTTGCTTTTTTGCCGTCTTGTAGACGCAAGGCTTCATAATATTGCGCTGAAATCATCGCTTGTTTGTGGAATGGAAGTGGTAAGTGTTTAAAAACGAAACGAATTTTACCATCGTACTTCGTCATCAACGTTTTAACAGTTTCGAAGCCACGCGTACAGTAAGGGCACTCAAAGTCAGAGTATTCGACTAGTGTAATCGGTGCATCTTTAGGGCCCACGATTAATTCGTCTTTGCGAATTGATGCGACTAACGGTTTTTCAAAATTAGCTTCTAAGGCTTTTTGTTCTTCAACTTCACGTTGCTTAGCCATTTCACCTTGGGCTGATTTAGAAGCATTTTGAATTGCGGTCATCACTTCGACCGGATGCTTTTCGATCGCTTCAGCTAATAACGTTGGGTTATCTTGCATAACCTTGATGATTTGTTCTTTAAGGGCTTTGTCAGACGTGCAACCGGTGATTAAAGCTGCAGAGGCTACTAGTAAAGCCGGGATTAAAAATTTCATGGATTCTCCTATTTGTGTTTATGTTGGTTTGTTTATCGTAGCAAAAGTTGAAAATATGAAGTCATTTTAGGTCTTTAAACGTTAGCAAATAAAATTCCGTGTCAAAATATTTAACGCGAATATTGGGTCAAAAGCATTAACAATTCCGGTCTGCAGCCTTCGACTATACCCAGACTAAGATCTGGTAAAAGTCTAGCTTAGAGCAATTACTTTAATCTTGAACGGGACCTAGCCGTTGAGATAAGTATGAAAACAAAAATCACCGCAATTCTTTTTGGTTTAGTCTGTGTGTTCACGTTCTCATCGATTGCGTTTGCACAAACGGGAACTGTCGAAATTCTTAAATATAATTTTGATGCAAAGTATCCCTTGTACTTACGTGACGGTTCAAAATTTGGCTTTGAAAATATCGACCAAGCGATGGATCGGGCCTACACTGCCGGAAAACCCGTCGTCCTTTTCGTTCATGGTCGAGGTAGCGAGCCGAATAAAAGTTTAGACAAAGCTACCTTCGTCGAGGGTGGAGCGGTACGAAAAATTGAAGATCAATACAAAGCAACGGTTGTTCTATTTAGCTGGGATTCACAAGCCTTTCTATTTGATCGAACAAAGCCTTTATCGAAAATGAAAGAATCGGCCGACTCATTTGCTTTAGTCATGATGGGTATGAACCGCTATTTTGAAAAGCATCCGCTTTTAAAAAGACCAACATTAATCGGGCACAGTATGGGTTCAATCGTTTTAGAAACCTATGTTAAAAAATATGGTTGGTTTCCGCAGGCCACTGCGCCCGTATTCTCAAAAGTATTTTTCACAAGCCCTGATTCGGATAATATTAATCACTGGGTTTGGTTACACGAAATTGGTCGCCTAGAGAAAGTTTATTTAACAATAAATAAAAGCGACGGCATTCTTAGAAATTCAAATAATGACCGTGACAATGGCGCAAAACCTTTGGGCTACAGACCCGTGTTACCCTATTCTGAAAATATCACTTACTTAGAATTAACCGATGTCGCAGGCGGCGCGCACGAGGTGTTTAATAAAGACAATATGATGTCGCAAGTGAACTACTGTCAGATCTTTGATCGTATCTTTCATGGGACTGATCCATTGATCACTCCGGCCACCACGACAGCGACATCAATTGCCAATTATTTCAAAGTGAAATCGCTGGTGAATAAGAAAGATATTTGTTTTACGAATACAAACTAAATTTAATTTTAATAACCTTAAGCGATAAAAATCTACGAGACAAAAAGGCCTAAGTCGGGATCATTTGTCTCGATTCTGTTTCTGATTGCAATAGAATAGAAATGAAACTGGTTTTGATGTTGCTACTCTTTTTGGTTAAAACCAGAAAGGGTAAAATGAATTCAGTTAAACTATTTACGATCATCACTCTGATAATTGCAGGCTTGCTTGCTGGGTGCCAAAACAAACCAACAAAATCCAATTTTGATTCAAGCGGAACAGAATTTGGTTTCGAGCCGCCTCCGGTTTGGAGCGGCTCTATGCAAAATTTAAAGCGACATCTGGTTAATTTAGAGCCCTATATATTTGATAAAGAAAAATTTAATGCCGTTGAAAGTGAAGCGGTGTTGATCAAAGAAATTCACGGCTTAGCCGTTGAATCGTCGTACGTAAAGCACGACCCGGCTATCGCGACGAAAGACCCTACGGTTAAGTTCGTAGCCAGTCAATTTGCCGAAGAATTACAACAAGCTGATCAAAACTTTAAAGGCGGCTGGAAAGATTATTCTAGATCGCAGCTGATGAAGGTGACTAGCTACTGCGTCGAATGCCATACGCGACTACGCCAGGGCCCCGAATTTCAAACGGATTCAAAGTCAAACTATGTGTCGACACTATCGCGACGTAACCAGATTGAACTTTTCATCGCCTTTCGTGAATTTGACAAAGCCTTTTCGTTAAGTCTAGAAAGTGTTCGACCCGAATCGACATTCATACAAAAGGAATCTGACATTTACGCCGTTGCACGCCTGGGCTTACAGGTCGCCGTGCAGTTTCAACAGAACATCACAAAGACCGGTTTGTTACTAAGCACCATTGATAAAAATAAATCGATTCCTAGATATTTAAAATTGGCCAATGACCGTTGGAAAATTTCTATTCAGCATTGGAATCCGGATACGAACCTAAGATCGCTTTCTGAAATTCGTGAATTAATAAAAAATCGTCACAGCGAAATAGACGATATGCGGGCCATCGCAGCGCTACTTACTTATTTAACATCTCCAATTCAAGAACAAGAATTAGGAGAAGCTTTGCTTTTAACCGGCGAAAGCTACGAACGCTTAAACGGTGTGTCGACATTAGCGCTTCAAGATAATTATTATGAAGCCTGCGTACGAAAAGCTCCGAAAACAAAATGGGGCAAAAAATGCTTCAATAACTTAGAGAACTCGGTGCGATCAAGCTATTCCGGGTTATCTAAGATTGGGCTTCCTCAAGACGTTAAGAAAAAATTAGATCAACTTAAAAAACAATTAGAGTAATCGTCAATGGGACTTGCTGATAAAAAGATGAAAAATTTAATCTCACCCGATAATACTCAGATTCATCCAGGTTTACGGGATGAAATATTAGAAATAATATTTAAGGATCGCGTCAAATTTATGTCATTTCTGTCGTCGGCCGTCGTCCACGAACTACAGACACCGCTAAGTATAATACGTGGAATGGTTTCTTCACTTTTAATAAACCAGACTCAAGATTCTGCCAGTAAATTGCGTGACGTCTTGCGTGAAACAGATCACCTTTTGAATCGGGTTGGGGCGATGGATAAAACTTTAGGCGAAGCGCTTTCGACAAATGAATCGAGATTCGCAGTTCGACCTGTTGTTGATCAAGTCATATCCTACTTTCAAAAAGAACGATTAGAGAAAGGCATAGCTCTTCATATTGAAGTTGATGAAAATATATTTATCGAATCTAAAGCGAGTCGGTTAAAGAATATTCTCATTGCGCTACTTCATAATTCGGTCGGCTCGTTTACTTCTCATGATTCTTCTAAACCTAAAAATATTACCATTCATACGACTCAAGAAAATAAAAAACTTCATTTAATTATTTCCGATACGGGTGTCGGGATGAGTTCTGATTTGCAGAAAAAGATATTAGCCGATAATGATATGGCGTCGCCGTTGCCACGCAGCGCGGGATTAAGTTTGGCATTAGCGCAGAAAATCGCGAACGATTTAGATATTGATATGAATTTCGTTAGCGAAGATCAAAAAGGTACAAGTTTCACTTTGACGTTTAAATCTTATAGCGTGAACTAATATATTATTCGGGCTCTTCTTCGTGAAGTTCAAAGCCATAATCTTTTTCTTTACGATAAAGAGTGCGGCGATTGATTCCTAAAATTTGCGCGGCTTTTTCTTTTTTTCCAGCCGTCTTATGTAAAATCATCTGAATGTAGCGTTTTTCTAACTGTTCAAGAGTCGGCGAGTCTTCAGTCGACTTTCCGTAGAAAGTTTCGTGCGTGTTTGTTTCTGTGGCTTGAATTTCGTTGGCCTGAATGATTGAATTTTGCGTTAAGACAACCAAGCGTTCGACTAAATTTTCAAGCTCACGAACGTTTCCTACCCAGGGCATCACAAGTAGCTTTTGCATGGCTTCAAAACAAAAGCCCGTCACTAATTTATGATTTAGAACGGTGTATTTATTTAAAAAATGATGGGCTAGCAGTGGTATGTCTTCTGTGCGGTGGCGTAGCGGCGGAACGACGATCGGTATCACCGCTAATCGGTAGTAAAGATCTTCGCGAAAATTTTTTTCTTGAATCGATTTTTTTAAATCTTTATGGGTCGCTGCGATGATGCGTACGTTGATATCTTTTGCCTGATTGTCGCCGACAGGTTTTATTTTTCTTTCTTGGAGGACGCGTAATAATTTAGCCTGAAGGCTGATATCTAAATCGCCGATTTCGTCTAAGAACAACGTACCACCTTCAGCTTCTTCAAATAAACCTTTACGACGTTCGGTCGCTCCGGTGAATGAGCCTTTGGCGTGACCAAATAATTCAGACTCTAATAACGTTTCGGGGATGGCCGTGCAATTGATCGCCACAAATGGCTTTTTATTGCGTGGGCTAGCATGATGAATCGCTTTCGCGATGACTTCTTTGCCTGTGCCACTTTCGCCGGTAATAAGTACATTCGACTGAGCCGGAGCAACGCGGTCGATCAGATCAAAAATGGTTTGCAGCGCTGCGCTTTTGCCGATGATCTCGTTTTTGCTCCAGGTTTTTTTTAATTCGGACGTCAGCGTTTTATTTTGTCTTTGCAGGCGACCAAAACTGATCGCCTGTTCAATCGAGTGAGAGATCTCTGACAACTTAAAAGGCTTAAGAATGTAATCAAAGGCTCCTTTGCGAAGGCCTTCGATCGCCGTTTCAACGGTGGCGTGAGCGGTCACGATCAGTACGGGGACTGTCGGGCGTGCGTGCTTTAGCTGTTTTAGTACATCGATGCCATCCATTTCGGGCATACGTAAGTCAGTCAGCACTAGCTCGACCTGAGCCGACTCGGGATCAGAGCCAAGCAAAAATGCCATGGCTTCCAAGCCATCCCCAAATGATTTCAAATGATATTTTTCAGAAGTTAGGTGGTCGACCAATAAAGATCTCATTTGCGGGTCGTCATCGATTACGACGACAAACCCTTGACTCATTTTTTCCATATTTGCTACACGTAACACGAACAGATTTACAGTTAAAACTAATTTTCGAAAGTGAGACGAAATGTCCCCTCAGAATGGCGATATGCCTGATAATGAAGTTTTAAACTTATTAGAAGAGCAAAAGTACGCTTTAGATCAGGCGGCGATCGTCGTGCGAACTGATTCGCAGGGAACCATCGTCTACGCGAATCAAAAGTTTTGTGAAATATCGGGCTATTCATTAAAAGAGCTTATTGGAAAAAATCACCGCGTTATTAACTCTGGAGTTCATAAGAAAGAATTTTTCAAACAAATGTGGGAAACGATTTCAAGTGGCGAAACGTGGCGTGGAGAAATCTGTAATCGTGCTAAATCTGGAAAACTTTATTGGGTATCAACCACAATCGTTCCTTTTCTAGATCATGATTTAAAGCCTAGACAATACTTAGCCATTCGCCAAGACATCACGGCTTTGAAAGAAGCCGAAGAGATTATCTTAAATCAACAAGCGCAACTGATTGCGAATTCAAAACTTTCAGCGATCGGTGAAATGGCCGCAACCATTACGCATGAAATTAATAATCCTCTGGGAGTTATCTTAGGTCGATGCGAAATGATTAAGTCTGTTTTAAATCGTCCCACTGTCGATAAGGCAGATCTTGAGCGCTTAACGGACGCGATCTACTTAACGGCGCAAAGAATCGAAAAAATCGTAAAAAGTATGAAAACGCTGTCGCATGAAGGAGCTTCTGAGCCCCTGCAGAAAACGTCGGTTGAAATGATTGTAACAAGTTTAACAGATTTGTTTTCTGAAAAATTTCAATCCCACGGTATTCAACTCGCAACGAATCCTTACGACCGCAGTCTTATTATTGAATGCCGCAGCCATGAAATTCTGCAAGTCCTTGTTAATTTGCTGAATAACTCATTCGACGCGATTCAGGATAAACCGAAAAAGTGGGTTCGTATCGACATTCAACAGAATGATCGAATTTTAGAAATATCGATTACCGATAGCGGAATGGGTATCGCGGCAGAAAACTTAAAAAAGATTTTTATGCCGTTTGTGTCGACTAAGCGTGTTCAATATGGAACCGGATTAGGCCTAAGTATTTCAAGAAGTCTTATTCAACGTCATCAAGGAAAGCTTGAGTATGACGAGACAAGTTCATTTACCCGATTTGTGATGACGTTACCAATGGCACAAATCCTTTTACCTGAAGGCCATGCCAGCGAATCCGTTTAATTTGTTAACAAATTCTTGATGTCCCAAAAATGATTTCACCGAGATCTTTTGTCTCAATTTTTCGGTCAGTTCAAACATAGCGTGGCCCCTTAATTGCTTTTATGGTGTGCGCGCATCATTACGTTGCCGCAATGGATATCGAATCCTTAAAAGAATTGTAGGAAAACATGAAAAAATTAATTTTAGCATCAGTCGTTTTATGGTCATTAACTTCTCGGGCAGAAGGCGTTCTTGAGCCTTTATTGGGATTTATGCACGATCAAAATGGAATCGTCTTTCAAGTTTTTTCGGGCGGTTGTACCAGTAAGCAAAGCTTTACGATCGAAAATAAAGTACGTAATAAAACGAATTTAGTTTCTTTAGTGCGTACCCGTCCTGATTACTGTAAAGCGTTCTTTTTTTTCGGAACTTATGTTGAGTTTAGTTACGAAGAGCTTGGTGTGAATCGCGGTCAATCATTTGAAATTCAAAATTCAGTTGTGGGATCAGCTCGGCCTAAATTTTAGGGAGTTGGAATATGTTTAACAGAGAATTTGAAAATATTATTGTTGGCGTTGATTTTTCTCCGTATTCAAAAATTGTGTATGAACAGGCTAAAAAATTATCACAGCTGTGGGATGCGCAGCTTATTGTCGTGCATGCCGTTCACGATCCGCTAGTTTTCGAACCCATGTTTTTTTTACCGATCGATGCACCGATGACAGAAGGTGAGTATCAGAAGCGGATTAAGAAATTTTATGGAATAAAAGGCAACAAGATTAAAGTCATCGCCGAACACGGCAATACGGCCGAACTGATGCGAATACTATGTATGAAATATAGATATGCCTTGATCGTTGCGGGCTTCAAAGGTGGTTCGCCCATTGCCGAATTCTTTTTTGGTGGTACGGCGCAAAGCCTTATCCATACGTCCAAGGTTCCTTTGTGGCTGCACCGCGGAACGAAGGTGATCACTCCGAAGCGCGTGTTAATTCCGCATGACTTAAGTAACGAGTCAAATCGGTCGATCGACCTATTTAAAAGACTTTTACTTAACCAACCCAAAGATTACGAAGTTATGTTTGTACGCGAAAAGCCGTTTCCGGTTTTAAACTATGACCTTTACAAGATGACCGAAAAGAAAATGCTGAAGGATGAACAAAGTAAGATTCAATATCTTCTTGGTAAATATCCAAAGCTTCCGTTCTACACGACAACGGGTAGCGTGACCGAAAAAATTGTAAAACGGACCAGTCGATTTGATTTGATTTTAATGACTCATCATAATGAAGGTGATCTTTTTGCTAGAGAAGAAGCAATTCGTTTATTGAAGAAATCAAATATTCCGTTACTCATAGTTTAGCCTCAAGTTTATTAAGACGGGACGGCTGCGTGAATGATCAGTTCGTGTTGAATTTCTGTTTTCACAGAATTCAGTATGAATCCGTCCCTTAATGTTTTAGCGACGATCGTCTCGATGCGGTCAGGTCGATCGACACCATGTACTTCAATGCTTAATAGCGCTTTTTTCATGCACATGCTTTTCGAATCGTTTTGGTCAACGGTTAGTTGGCCTTTTATGTTCAACTGCGAAAAGGTAATTCTTGAAGCTTTGGCGTAAACTTTAAAGGTACCAATAAAACAATTCATTAAAGCTTGTAAGAAAAGATCTTCGGGCGAAAACCCGCCACCAGCACCACCAAATTCTGTCGGGATCGAGCAGATGGCTTGAATTGAGCCTGAAGTAATAGGCCAAGTTTTTTCAAAGTCGCCCGTGGCGCTGGCTTGTGATGAAAATTCTAAAGGTAGTTTATGCATTTTTAGTCTCGCAGTAAGGGCTTTCGTTACAGTCGTTGTTTGCGGCCTTGCGCGGAAGCCAAGGTCTGATTTTTGTAAATAGTGTATAGCCCACTTCTAATCCGTTATGCACAATTGGTTTTTTGGCCAAGTCGGCTAACAGTTTGTACTTAGGCAAAGCGTTCCAAATTTCAATGAAGGCATCAACCCGTAAGGCCAACGTTCCGTCAGCACGTCTGACATGCATAATTTTATGAATTTCAAAGGGATCTAAATTTTCTTTGATGGGGTCGAAGCCTGTGGCGCAGATGTCGACAAAATTAATTTGTTCGGCACCGGATTGCTTCTGGTAATGGGCAATCTCTTTGCTGCAAACTTTGCAAAGACCATCGAAATAAACTTGAATTTTATTTTCAGTTTTCATATTGTTCATGGTAGTATGAACAATATGAAAAGTAAAGATCAAACGCTTAATCTTCGAAAACTGTCTCTTTCTGTAGGGCAATTCATTCGTTATTGGGGCTTTCGTCGCATTCACGGAGCCATTTGGACACAAGTGTACCTTTCTAATACACCGCTTAGCTGCACTGATCTAGCGACACGTCTGGCCCTATCAAAGTCATTGGTCAGCCCCGCATTAGAAGAGCTTTGTAAATTTAAATTAATTCAAGAGGCCCCCGCGCCCAACGAAAAAACGAAAGTCTACGTCGCTATCGATAATATTAGTGATGTGATTCAGCATATTTTAAAAACGCGCGAAGCAAAAATACTGGATCAAATTTCAAAAGATTTTTCAAATTTAAGCGATTCGGCAGAAAATTCTAAGATGCTTAATGAACAAAAAGTCAAAGATCTGGGCGAGATGATTCTTGCCGCAAACTTTATGTTAACAATTTTGGTCGCACAAAAAGATATTCTGAAAACGCCGCTGGATTTTGGTAGCTAACAACGCTGTCTTAAAAGGAGGCCCATGTCTGATGTCGTGTTGATTCAAATATTTTCATGCTGGTTTTTGACGGGACTCATTTGGCTCGTGCAAGTTTTAGTTTACCCTAATTTTCGCCTTATTGGCCCGGTTGAATTTAAAAACTTTCACGACTTTCATATGAAGCGAATCACGTGGATCGTGGCCCCTGTTATGGGGCTTGAACTGCTTTCTGCAATTGTGCTTATTGCCAATGATCGAAGTACTTTTAATTTATTAAATGGTGTTTCTATTTTGTTACTATGGGCCTTGACGGGATTGATTAACGTTCCGACTCATAACCGCCTTCAGCATGAAGTCGAATTAACGAAGCATAGGCTTATTGTAGGTAACTGGCCTCGTACAATTATTTGGAGCCTTCGTTCGCTGGTTTGGATTTGGGTTATGCATTTGCAACTGATAAAAGGAATCGTATGAAATCGTTTAAAGAAAAAATGAGTACGTTGTCGGCTGAAGATATGGCGCGAATGATACGCATGGGCTGGGAAGATCGAACCACGTTTGAAGCCATTCAGGCGCAGTTTAATTTTACCGAAAATGAATTTGTTCGTTTTATGCGGCGGCAATTAAATGTATCTGATTTTTCACGATGGCGTAGACGCGCTCACGAGCAGGGGCAACTTAAGCACGAAAAAAAAAGGGGCTTCAAGGTGACTCGCTTTAAGTGTTCACGGCAGTCGGTCGATGGAATTACGAAAGGATGGAAGTAAATGACAAACGACTATCTTATTGTCGGGGCTGGGTTAACCGGGCTGACCGTGGCTCACGATTTAACCAAGCATTTTTCGGATAGAAAAATTCAAATTCTTGAAAAGTCGAAAGGCTGTGGCGGCCGCATGGCCACCCGTCGTATAGATGATCTTAGATTTGACCACGGCGCTCAGTTTATTAAAAAATCAATTACGTCACAGCGCTGGATTCAAATATGGAAAAACGCTGAAGTCGATCAAAGATTTCCGGCCGAGTTAATTGATGGAATTTGTGGTCAATCGGGACTCACTCAATTGGCGAAAGTTCTAGCTAAAGATCTTAATATTAAATATGACATTAAAGTTTCTTCGATCAGTTTTACAAATGGATATTGGGCCGTGCGCGCAGAAGATGATTCAACGGTTCAGGGCAAAAACATTATTATGACCTGTCCGTTGCCGCAGTCGCTTGAATTATTACAAAGTTCGGGATTAACTTTTAATTCAGAGCTATCGCAAATAAAGTATTCAAAGGCCGTCGTCGTTTTAATCGAATCAGATGTTTCTTTGTTGCAATTAAATCCAAATTACGAAGAAAATATAAGTGCCGATGTGTTTTCAGCGTGTTCACAGCAGGCAAAAGGAAATACCAAGACGCCCGCGTGGACGGTGGTTATGAGTGCGCCGTGGAGTGAATTAAACTTCGATTTATCCGATGGCCTGTTATTAGAAAAAGCCTGTGAAGTTATTCGGCAGCAACGACCAAATATCACGATCAAGAAGGCCCACTTAAAAAAATGGAAGTATTGCGCGCCATTAAGCACATGGTCGAAATTATTTGAAAATCCGGCGCCAGGTCTTTATCTGGCGGGCGATTCTTTCGGTGGTCCTAGCCTGTTGGGGGCACTTCGAAGCTCACAAGAACTATTTAATTGTTTAAAAGTTAAATAATACCAAGACTTTTCAAATGCATCATTGGCAGCGTTCGACTGTAGCTTTGTTTGAACCACTGAAGTGGTTCCAATTGTATCGTCTTTAAATCCACGAATAGCGTCGGGCTTGCTAATTTATTTTTGTATTTCAAATAAATTTCTTCCAAGGCGGTATTGTCATCGATCTTATTTTCAACTTGCGCCAAAAAAGCGGTCACGATCGCGCGTGGAATGCGAGTCGCCATTTTACTAAGCCAAGAATTTTCGATATAAGACAGCGAAAATAATCCAAGAAAAAAAGAGTAAGCGCAGAATAATTTATAATCTCGTAAAGTCGAAGGCAATTGGCTTATGTAAGAAAAGCCATGATCACTATTTTCTTTTAAACTCTCCCAAATCAGCTGACGGTCTGGAACAAAATGGCGGCCTTCATTTTCATCTTTAGATTGATCTTTCAAAATATTTATTTTCTGTAAGAATAATCCAAAATGGTGCGAATTTAAAAGAACGGCTTCATCATTCGGTAAGCTTAGTCGTCGTTTTAAAGCCAGCTCTGTTAAAAGTTCGCCGACCAATCCGGCTACGAAAAAGCAGTACTGATTTAATTCGGCCATGGTTTTGACCCGGGCGTTGTCGGGGGTTGCAAAATGCTGCATGCCCTTAATCATGTCGGTCAAACTTTGTCTTAAGGGCACCAAGGCTTCGACCGGCAGATCGTGTAGATCTTGTAATAAAATCGTCAAGTCGTTCAGTAATATTTTTTCTTCATCAGGAACGGTGGTTGGAAAAAGTTGTGTATAGTTTTTGATTTGTTCGGCTGTTGCAGGTTCGCTGATGAACCCAAGAAATTGTTGAAATGCATTTTTTTGCTGCTGTAAATCTGGCCAAGTGCTGTCTTCAATGGTATCAGCGATACGAAAAAGTAAATACGCTAAAGAGACTTGATGTCTAAGTTCGGCTCTCAAAAGGGGAATGCAAAAGGCAAAACTACGACTGACCCGTTCAAGATGGCTTTGGTATAGAACTATTTTTTCCATGCTTCAGATCATCTTTTTAACACCGAAGAAAGGCAAGCGAACATTTTTGGTGAGTCTTTGTTAAAATGGCCGCAAAGGCACGGGCTTATCCGCAGTAGATCTTATATAGACTTTGAATAAGCCGATCAATTTTCTGGTCGGCAATTTTACAGTACACATAAGCGCCGCGCTTTTCGGATGAAATAAGGCCTTCTAAACGCATACGATTAATAAACTGCGAAACAGCTGACTGCGACGCTTCGCATGCCTGTTCGATTTCACCCACCGTTTTTTCGCCAGTTGATAAGGAACATAAAATTAAAAGCCTTTGTGGGTGGGCTAGGGCTTTTAATACTTTTGAGACAGTGTCACACTTTTGTCTCATATTTTTTTGAAGTTTTAATTTTTCTTGCGCTTTCATATTACAATAGTATAATATATTAATATTAATAGCAACTAATATAGGGGGCTAAAAGTGAAAAAAGATCTAATTTTCCAACAGCTTTTCGATGCAGAGACTTTTACCTACACTTATCTCTTAGCCGATGCGGTTTCTAAAGAGGCCATTCTAATTGATACCGTCATCGAAAATGTCGATCGTGATTTGAAATTAATTGATGAACTCGGATTGAATTTAACCATTGTTTTGGACACTCATATTCATGCGGACCACGTAACTGGATCAGGAAAGATTCGAAGTCTTCGCGGTGTAAAGACGGCCGTCCCAATTAAATCAAATATTGCGTGTGCTGATCTCAACTTAAGTGAAGGTGATGAAATAAAATTTGGGGCTTTTACGATTCAAGTTCTAGAAACTCCTGGCCATACAGATGCCTCAATAAGTTTTATATGTGAAGATATGGTTTTTACCGGTGACGCACTACTTATTCGCGGCACAGGAAGAACAGATTTTCAAAGTGGTTCATCATCTGATCTTTATGACAGTATTACGAAGAAGCTATTTTCACTTCCTAAGCAGACGGTGATTTATCCGGGTCACGATTACAAAGGCTTTACGACCTCAACGATCGAACTTGAAATGAAACATAACCCGCGCCTTGACGGTGGGCGGTCTAAGGCAGAGTTTATAAAAATTATGAACGACCTTAAGTTGGCCTATCCTAAAAAAATAGATGAAGCCCTACCTGCAAACCAAGCCTGCGGAAGCGTTTCGTTGGGTAAAGCGGATACAGAATATAAGACAGTTTCAGCTCAAGAGGCCAAAGCTCAACTCCGTGAAGTATTTATTATCGATGTTCGCGGCCCCGATGAATTTCATGATGAACTTGGGCATATCGCAGGGGCACATCAAGTGACATTGGGGCCTGAGTTAAATTCTTTTTTAGAAGGTTGCGATCGTCAAAAGAATATATTTTTTGTGTGTCGCTCGGGGCAGCGATCGGCCACGGCATCCAATATAGCTATCCAAATGGGTTTTCAAAAAGTGTCGCATCTAGGTGGTGGAATGATCAGCTGGAATCAAAATAAATTTGCAATCGAAAAATAGAGGGTATTATGAACGACTATATATTAGCCCTAGTGGGCGGCGCATTGATTGGGTTGGCGGTATCGGTGATGCTTTTATTCAATGGCCGAGTCACTGGAATAAGTGGAATTTTTTACGGAGCCGTAGTTAAACCAGTTCAAAACGATAAAACCTGGCGTTGGTATTTTATTTTTGGGCTTTTAATAGGTGGCTTAATATTACAATTCTTTTATCCAACTGCTTTTAGTCTTGGATTAAAAGAGGAGTCCTGGACTGTCGTAGTTGCGGGTTTGCTAGTCGGGTTCGGTACCGTTCTTGGGAATGGATGCACCAGTGGCCACGGCGTTTGTGGAATCAGTCGTCTTTCTATTCGATCAATTTTGGCAACAGTTACTTTTATTGTTGCCGGAATTCTATCGGTCTATATCTTTCGACAAATCGGAGTATTACCGTGAAAAATAATATCGTAGCATTAATTGTAGGAATAATTTTCGCTTTAGGGCTTGGAATTTCTGGAATGACCAGGCCAGAAAAGGTGATTGGGTTTTTAAATATTTTTGGGACTTGGGATGGTTCATTAGCTTTTGTAATGCTGGGCGCGATCGGGGTACACTTCGTCGCTTATCGTCTTATACGACGTCGAAAATCTCCTTTATTTTCTGAACAATTTTTCGTGCCGACCGCTAACGAATTGACGCCCTCTCTTTTTATGGGTGCTTTTATTTTCGGAGTTGGCTGGGCACTTGCCGGTTACTGTCCGGGGCCCGCGATTGTTTCGCTATCTAGTTTTCAACTGCGCCCCGCAGTTTTCGTTGTAAGTATGATATTGGGTATGATCATCTTTCGTATTTATCAGATTTTAATTAGTAAAAGGCGGCCGTAATGGAAATCGTCGGTTATTTAGCCGCGCTAATTATGGGGCTATCGCTGGGTTTGATTGGTGGGGGGGGCTCAATTTTAACCGTACCCATTCTAGTTTATCTTTTT